>NZ_NOLK01000149.1:0-19597 GCF_002245985.1 Nostoc sp. 'Peltigera membranacea cyanobiont' 232 | reverse complement strand
CCCCATAGGGGGCCCCACCTTCCCCAGTCCCTAGTTCCTAGTCCCTAGCAATCGGCGCGTTTCATTAGCAGCAGATTGCATTGCTCGTTCTGGATTTATCCGATTGGATAGCGCAGCGCTGAGATAACGCTGCAAAATATCTGATGTCTGGGCATATTGAGCTACTGGCGAACGTAAAACTGCATTGTCCACAACCTCCAGTAACTGCGGATAGTGAGGGTATTTGGCAACAATCTCTGGGTCTGTAAATAAATCTCGGCGACTTGGAACATAGCCTGCACTCAAAATGAATCGGCGCTGTGCCTCCCGACTGGTAAAGTACTGAATTGCTTTCCACGCTTCTTCGGGATGTTTAGAAGATTTAGAAATCCCTATACCCCAGCCTCCTAAACAAGCTGCACCAGTTTTACCGGGAGCATGAACCATCGGTTTAATTGCAATTTTGCCTTTGATTGGCGAATTCTTTTCTTGGGCTAAAGGCCATGCATAGGGCCAGCTACGTAAAAACGCTACTTGACCACTTTGGAAGAAACGCCGGGTGTCTTCTTCCTGGTAGGTTGTGACTCCAGGAGGAGAAACGCCTTCGCTGATGGTACTACGCAAAAACTCAATGGCTTGTAATGTTTCTGGTCTATCCAGCCCTACCTCTAACGTTTGGGGATTAACCCAGAAGCCACCAAAACCATTAAGGACTTCCACAAACATTGCTACGAGTCCTTCATATTGCCGTCCCTGCCAAACATAACCCCAATTCACCTTGTCTTTTTTCTGCAAGGCTTGGGATATTCGCATTAAATCCTCAAAGGTTTCTGGTGGTTTCAATCCTGCTTCTTTGATTAAATCTTCCCGGTAGTAGAGCATTCCCACGTCGGAACGCACGGGAATGCGGTACAGCTTGTTCTGGTAACGTCCGCCTTCTACATCCTTGGGTGAAAATACTGCCAACTCTTGCTTGGAAATGCGATCGTCTAGGGGTAGCAACCATCCAGCAGCAGCAAACTTGGGTGTCCAGATTACATCCATATTCACCAAGTCATAAGGGGATTCACCTAATATAAAAGATGAGGTGTACAGGTCTTCGAGCAAATTTGTGGCATTGGGCCCCTCAACTAAGTTAATGCGAATGCCTGGGTTCTCAGCCTCAAAGTCTCTAATCAAACCCTGCTTCCAAGGTTGGGCATCAGGGGCAGTAATCAACATATTCAGGGTAACTGGTTGCTGCGAGAGTGCTACCCAATTGAACAATACGATCCCCAAAAGAATTGCTAGAAAAATCGCTATATGCAAAAAACTTTGTTTTTGGATGAATTTTTGTAGCTTGTTGATTGGGTTTTGATACAACATTATCAATAATGTAGCGATCGCTATTGGTAATAATTATCTAGTTATCTCTGAAGGCAACTGTATTTACTGCCTGTTTGCGAAGCGTAGCCATTCCTACGACTTAATTGTTTCCGATTTTCTTCTTAGTTTATCCTCTCCTGGTATTAACAAGAAGGGATAAAGCAGTATTTAATGTTTCTATACTGACAGTTTTAACAGATTGTAATAATTGAACCTCCCGTCACGCGATTCCTGCTTCAACGCTCTGTGAGCTATTTCCTTTAATAGGAATATGGCTTGCCTAACTCATGACTGGAAGTCACCAGTGTGCAGCTTGCAGAAATCAATCAGGATTTTTATATTCCTGCAAAGCTCCTAATTTACGAATTCCCGGCCAAATCATGGCTGTAGCAATCACCACTACAATTGTGCCAATTCCACCACCGACAACGGAAATCACTGGGCCAAATAAAGCTGCTGTCAAGCCTGATTCAAAGCCTCCTAATTCATTCGAGGCACTAATAAACACGCTATTAATAGCAGCAACCCGACCACGCAAACGATCCGGTGTTCTAATTTGAACTAATGTATGGCGAATCACAACGCTAATACTATCTAGTGCGCCACCAAGGGTCAGCATTAACATAGACAGCCAAAATGAACGAGAAAGTCCAAAGATGATTGTGACAACTCCAAAGCCAACCACTGACCACAATAAGGCTGGGCCTGCTTTGCGTAACGGTGGTAAATACGCCAGGGTAATGGCCATAGTCAAAGCACCAATGGAGTGGGCTGCTTGTAAGTATCCCAATTCTACTGGCCCCACGTGGAGAATATCTTTGGCAAAGATGGGTAGCAATGCAATCGCACCACCCAACAATACAGCAAACATATCCAATGTGATCGCTGCTAAAATCAACTGATTCTGCCAGACAAATTTAGCACCAGCTGCAAGTGCTTTAAGTGAGATTGGCTCAGTTGTGCGGATGGCTTTTTGTTCTTTAATCGCTACTGTTAAAAGAAAACACAGCAACGCGGCGATCGCTGCTACTACATATACTCCTGTAGCACTTCCCAGCAAAGCGATGCCGAATCCCCCCAAGGTTGGGCCAATAACAGCAGCTAACTGAAAGCTACTACTATTCCAAGTTGCCGCATTAGTAAACGCACTGACAGGTATCAACTGCCACATTAAGGCATCACTAGCAGGTCTGAGGAATGCCCTAGCGACACCTGTTAATACCAAGCAGGCGTAAATTAGAAAAATTGCACCTTGAGTATAAGAAAGCACTGCCAAAGCCAGCGAACAGAGAGCTAGCAGCGTCACTGATAGTAAGATGATGAGTTTGCGCTCGCGGCGATCGGCCACATGTCCGGTAATCAAGGTGAGAGCAATCATCGGCAAGACTTGCGCCAGTCCTACACCACCGAGAACGATCGCTGAGTTAGTCCGCTCATAGAGTTCCCAGCCGATAGCTACAGTTTGCATTTGCGATCCCACGGACAGCACCAGCCGTCCAATGGTAAATAGCCGATAGTCTCGAAACTTAAAGGCTGCAAAGGGATCGTGCTGTGCAACCTCAGAGTTATGGGGATTTGAGTTCCGTTTGCTCGAAGACATTTTTTAGTAGAGTTAAGCCTTCTTCAATGTTAGAAATTTGCTCTTCTGTCAAACCTTTTAACAGGTCGGTAATATGAGTGCGAGTTTGATCTTGGGATTGCTTGAGATGATGCCTTCCATCTTCAGTTAAATTGAGCAGCACCCGCCGCCGCTCTTGAGGATGAGAGCAACGTTTCACGAAGTCACGTTGTACTAAGCGTTCTACGGTTGCTGATGCCGTGGCAGAAGTGACACCTAAATGCTCTGCGAGGTCAGATAATGAAGCACCTGGATTACGATTGATAAATGCTAGCGATCGCAACTGAGGTATAGATAAAAAGGCGGCACTATGGGCACGCATATCCGCTCGGATAAACCGCATCATTAATGGAACTGTTTCCATTACTCTAGCGGCACATTCTTCGGAAGTTGCACCTTGAGCAGGTTTATCCAAGGTCATGGGCTTGTTGTTCTCCTGATTACATGGCCACCCGTGGATAAAGTTTTCCACCAATGATGGCCAAAATTATGAATGTTAATAAGAGAATTGTACAATCCAGACCAAAGCCATAGACGCTAGTGCCGTTTAACAGCATCGTGCTGCGTAAGCCATCAACCTCATAAGTCAGGGGATTTAAATGGGAAATGAATTTTAACCAACTGGGCATCAACGAAATCGGATAGATGGCATTGCTTGCAAAAAATAACGGCATGGTTAACAATTGCCCAATACCCGTCATCCTTTCTCGGCTTTTCACTAAACAGCCAATAATTAATGAAAAAATGCAAAATGTTCCCGCGCCCAGTATGACTACTACAAGTACTTGGAGAATAGCTAGGGGATGAAGATTTAATTTTACACCTAATAAAAATGCCAATCCGTAAATCAATAGTACTTGAGATAAGCACCGCACCCCACACGCCAGAGCTTTGCCCAAGACCATCGCCACGCGAGGTGTCGGACTAGCTAAAAACTTATGGACAATCCCTAAATCTCGCTCCCAGATTAGCGTCATTCCACCACTAAAAATTGCCACAAACAGAATACTCTGAGCCAAAATACCAGCAGAAATGAAGTCCAAATAGGGTAAGTTACCTGTAGGAATCGCGTGAGTGCGGGCGAAAACTTGCCCAAAGATCAACAGCCATAAGGCTGGTTGCACAGCCCGAACTACTAAATCAGTAGGATCGTGGCGGAGTTTACGGATTTCTAATTCCGCGATCGCCAGGGTTTTTGTAACTAACTCTTTGATTGCAGAGATGAAATTTACTCGCCCAGTGGGTGGTGCTTTAACCCAACCGTTGCGCAGTCCGTCTGGTTCTTGCTGTGTCACGGTAGTTGACTCCTGATGTTAACTGGTCGCCTGTATAGTGAATAAACACATCATCCAAAGTTGCGTTTGGTCGATCTAAAGAAGCTTTTAAGTCGCTTGGTGTGCCTGTAATTACGACTTCACCTTGCTGCATAATCGCCACTCGGTTACATAAACTGTCTGCTTCTTCTAAAAAGTGGGTTGTTAAAAATATAGTTGTGCCGTAATCAGCACAGAGTTGTAGCACAAGCTGCCATACTTGAGTCCGGGCGATGGGATCTAGTCCGACAGTCGGCTCATCAAGAAAGAGAATTTGGGGTTGATGTAAAACTGATACGGCGATTTCTAGCTTGCGGATCATCCCACCAGAGTAGTTGCGTACCAAGCGCTTTGCTGCATCTTGCAAACCCATGTATTCTAGAATTTCATAGATGCGGCGATCGCGTCCTTTTGCTGGTATTCCATAAAGCTTGGCGAAGATTAAGAGATTTTCGTAACCCGTGAGACTCCCATCAGCAGAGAGCGCTTGGGGTACATAGCCGATAGCCCGTCTCACAGGATTGGGTTGACGAGTCACGTCATAGCCAGCTAAGGTTGCTTTCCCTGCACTCAGAGGTAGCAAAGTTGTCAACATCTTAATAACTGTACTTTTCCCTGCCCCATTAGGCCCAAGCAGCCCAAATACTTCACCCTGTTCCACAGATATACTCAGGTTATTAACAGCCGTTAACTTCCCAAAACGGCGTGTGAGTCCCTGAGTTTCCAAAATCAACGGTCTTGACTCGCTAGGAGATTCTGACCGATTTATTTTTCCAGTCAGTATTGTCACAAGTTTGATGCACTTCCATTAATTAGTTAAACTAACTATTAGTTTCTCAATATATATCCTGGAAGTCAATAGACTTGTTACAAAAATCTCAATCAGAGTCAAAATAATTGATTAGGACTGACGCAAAACTACCTCCCTCTGCGTGTTTTGAGCTTTGCGAGTTAGCGGGCGATCGCATTAGTGAACGCTTGCAACAGCAGGCTGAAAGCCCTTCGGAGCAAAACAGCAGTTTTTTGAACAACATCAATAAAGTCACACTGAGATCGTAAAAAAACCCAATATTTGGAGGCCGATCGCATTCTGTGGAATCATAGAATGCGATTCGCGATCGCCAAATCTAACGCACAGTTTCCCGCAAAGCCTCAGCATCTACAGGTTTGATTAGGTAAACTAACAGTAGATTCCAAACAATTGCTGCAATCAAAGGTAGTTTGCGAATTAGTTTCACAACTTTGGGTACAGAACTACTCTCAATCTCTGCAATTTTCATGTTGTAACCCGCACAGCGTTGTAGACGTGGGAAAAACTTCGGATGTTCAGTATTCAACATCACAGGAAAAGCTCGTCCAGCAGTTTCATTGGTGTTACGGACAACTTCGCGGTCAAATTCTGTCGCATCAAGTCCCAATGAGGTGTAAAAACCAGCCCGTTCATGAACTGTCAGCGTGTGGGTAGCAAATACCGATAACAAGAAAAAGCGACTCCACAGCCTAGCTTTCCAGTTGTTCCACAGTTGCGGTTGAGAACGTAAAAGCGCCTTGAATATATCTCCGTGGCGGTTTTCGTCCTGACACCAACTCTCAAAATATTGGAAGATGGGGTAAAACTGGTTTTCTGGGTACTTTTCTAGATGTCTGTAGATAATAATGTAACGCCAGTAGCCGATTTTTTCTGATAAGTAAACGGTGTAGAGTACCCACTCAATTGGGAAAAACGTATAGGTGCGGGTTTTAGTAACATTCCCTAAATCTAGGGAGAGTTTAAAATCACCCATTGCTTTGTTGAGAAATCCGGCGTGGCGAGCTTCATCACGCGCCATCAGTTGAAATATTTCCGCTAGCAGTGGACTGCGATTTTTCAGCTTGCGGGATAATTCTTTGAATAGCAAGAAGCCAGAAAATTCTGAAATGCAAGAGCGTTCCAAATACTCAATAAATGCCTGCCTTGCTTCACCCTCAATGTGTTCCCAAGACTGGTTAAACACCTCATCCCGAACAAAATGATGACGGTTGTAGTCTGTCTGCATTTCTGTCAGCATTGCCTTTAACTCCGTCTCCTGGGCAGATAAATCCAGGTTGGCCGCAGTTTCAAAATCTGTAGTGTAAAACCGGGGGGTAAGTACAGTTTCTTTGCTGGGGGTTTTAATTTCTGGCTTGGGTAGGGTATTAACCATGTGTAATACGGTAAGCAAGTAAATAGTCCTATAGTTATCAAGTTATAATAAATATGATTCTTTTGCTATGCCTTTTTACAATCCTTCAGTAAAGCAAGAAATGCCCTATATACTAGATCGGTTAAAGCATAATAGGACTTTAGTTTAAAAAATTTATTAACTTTTTAAACTTCTCCAAGTCAAATAAATTTATAACTACAGAGTCCTTTAGTAGATAAAATTACCTTTACTGAAAGGCTGTAGATTGTTCCTCTGCAATTTTTTGTTTTGCTTGTTTAGCAGCAGCAATGAGTTTTGATTGTGTTCTCTAGAACGATTCATTCTATGTGATTTCATCTTGCAGATCGTCAATGTATTCCCGCAGATGCTCTGCAATCCGATCTTGTACCTCAATAGGTAAAGACTCCATCATTTCGATCGCAGTAATAATTGCTGCTGACGACATGGTGAATTGCTCTCACGCAACGCTTTGCTTTTAAAGCTAACACCGATCGCCTCTCTATTCCTAAAGCTCTCATCCGTGATGATATAATTGACTTCAACTCAAATGCAATCAGCTAAGGTTATTCCGCAGCTATAGGAATCCGATTTGATTTCTGAAAATATACGTAGGATGTGTTAGCGAGAGCGTAACGCATCAAACCCATGATAATAGTGCGTTACGAACTTCGTTCTAACACACTCTACAATACCTAATTTCGTTCAAAAATCAAATAGTAATCCTATATGCCCGTCGTAAGCATCGCTCAAATTCCTTATTCTTTTAATATGTTGCATAGCACTACAACTACCAAAATCGGCATAACACATCAAACACGGAATTAAACCGTGTTTTTGTGTGTTTTACAACCCCATAACCGTGCGATAATGGGCTTCAATTTGCGCGACAGTTTGAGACTTACGCTTTGTCTCCCACTGACTGCGGTTAAATAATTCTTGTCGCAATTCATCAACGTTAATTGTTGTTACTTTCCCATCGGCAACAATTTGCTTACCGTTAACCCAAAGACTATCAACAACATTAGTAGGACGACCTAAAACTAATAAGCCAATAGGGTCTGTACGAGGAAGTAATGATAAATTGGTGAGGTCATAAAGTACTAAATCTGCTTGTTTCCCTATAGTAATAGAACCGAGCTTATCTGCAACATTCAGTCCTTTCGCACCTCCTAAAGATGCCATTTCTACTGCTTGTCGGGGTGTAATCCAGTGCTGATAATCTAAATCTGTAACGTTGTGCAATATAGAACCAATTTTTATCGCTTCTAACAAATCTTGGGAGTCGTTACTAGAAGCACCATCACAACCAAAAGTTACATTTACTCCAGCTTGGCGATATTTTAAAATTGGGGCAATGCCACTGCCTAAACGTAAATTACTTAAGGGATTGTGAACAACTGTAGATTTAGTTTCAGCGAGGATGGCGATATCATTATCATTTAACCAAACACAATGGGCAAGTGTTGTGCGATCGCTCAAAAACCCGATTCTTTTTAAATGTTCCACGGCAGTACAACCATACTTCTCTTGGGCGAGTTTTTCCTGTGCCCTCGTTTCGAGTAAATGGGAGTGACGACAAAGATTATAGCGATCGCTTAACTCGATACATCCTGCAAATAAAGCATCAGTACATAATTGTATTCCCGTTGGTGCAACTAAAATATTTATACCCTCATCCGGGCGGTGAAATTGTCTCACCGCCTCTTCGATAATTTCTAATGTTGCCGCAGTTGAGCGAAAATAAGGTTCATGAGTTTGGGCTGATTCCCCAGATGGCATACCTGCGCTGAGGGATTCATCTTGAATTAAGGGGGCGATAAAGGCGCGAATTCCAACTTCTCGGTAAGCGCGAGTTGCAATGGCGATCGTTTCTAACTCAAGTCCGGGAATTAACACCAGGTGATCTACTACACTCGTCCCGCCGGAAAGTAAGGTTTCTACCGCAGTACCCAAAGCGCTGAGATAAACCTGTTCGGGATCGAGGGGGGCAAAATCATACAGTTCCGCCAACCATAATTCTAAAGGGAACATTGACATGATTCCTCGTTGCCACATCTCTGATGAGTGGGTGTGGGCGTTGAAAAAGCCAGGTAACAAAAGTTTATTTTTGCCATCGATGGCAGTGCCAATTACTGGTAGATTCGGGGCAATGGCTGCAATTGCACCATCTACAATCTGTACATCTACCGTTGCATAATCATCACTAGCGGCAATTAAAACATTCTGGATAGTGAAATTTACCATATTTAACCTTAATTAAGTAATTGTATTTTGAACTGAATTTCAAGTTACAAGATAGAAAATGATGTTGAGTATGGCAATTTTATGAATCAACCTTTTCGGACATTGGGAGTCTCACCAAATGCGTGGACAGTGAATGATGCGATCGCAGATATCACTCGTCCTCAAAAGATCCCACAACCCGTTATTTTATCAACAGATACTAAAACCCTGCGCCTAGACTTGGCAAAAGCTGCTATCCTCGTCATTGATATGCAAAACGACTTCTGTCACCCTGATGGCTGGTTAGCGCATATTGGCGTGGATGTAACTCCGGCGCGTCAGCCTATTGAACCTTTAAATAACTTACTTCCAGAACTCCGTGAGGCGGGTGTTCCAGTAATTTGGATAAATTGGGGAAATCGTCCCGACTTGCTCAATATTAGTGCTGGTTCGCGTCATGTCTATAACCCCACAGGGGCAGGTGTGGGTTTAGGCGATCCACTGCCAAGCAATGGTGCTAGAGTACTGATGGCAGGTAGTTGGGCCGCAGCAGTAGTAGACGAACTAGAACAGCTTCCCGAAGATATTCGTATAGACAAATACCGCATGAGTGCGTTCTGGGATACCCCATTAGATAGTATCTTGCGGAATCTAGGAAGCACAACATTATTTTTTGCTGGTGTTAATGCCGATCAATGTGTGCTAGCTACCTTATGTGATGCCAACTTCTTAGGATATGACTGCGTGTTAGTTAAGGATTGTACCGCTACTACTTCTCCTGAATATTGTTGGCTAGCGACATTGTATAATGTTAAACAATGCTTCGGTTTTGTCACTGACTCCCAAGGAATTTTAACAGCGCTGCAAAAGAGTGAGGAGTAATTCGATTTTATATTTTAGATTTTCCTTCAATCCCAAATTCAAAATTGGCTGACTAAGGAATATTTAGTGTTTAGTAATTAGTGATTTGATCGAATAGAATATACAACTCAATATTCAAGGCTGGGATTTTAGAAATTTTCATACCCATCGATAACCTTAGAGGGAATAAGTAAATGTACGCTAGTCGTTGTGTAATTCCGGTTATCAAATCTCCCAAAGATTACCAAGTATATCGCATCAGTCCCAACGACTCTAATCGATTAGCTATTATCTTTGATTCGATAAATGCTAATACTTCCTTGACTTGCTGCATAGAAATTTTTGATGTTGGAGGACAAACGCCGCCAAATCGCCATCAGTGGGCGGTGGAAATGTTTTTTGTCCTCAAAGGGGAAGCGATCGCTATGTGTGACGGCAAGAGTGCCACGATCAAAACTGGAGATAGTTTATTAGTGCCTCCCACCGGGACTCATTTGATTAAAAATACTGGTTCGACTCGCTTGTATACGCTAACTGTTATGGTTCCCAATGAAGATTTTTCGGAATTAATTCGCAGTGGTATTCCGTCGGAGTTAGATGCAGAAGATATGGCAGTACTGGGGAGACTAAATGCTTTAATGCCTTGCTAAGATCGATACCTCTGCCAATTTACGAGGGTTCAACGCCACCAGAAACGGGATGAATACGATCTAAAAACAGGAAGCGTTCTAGAAGCCTTGCCAAAATACAGGATATTGAGTGTTTTTTACACCAATAAATGCATCGTTGATGCATTTATTGGTGTGATGGGCCATGGAAATTGGTGGATCTAATATTTTAAGGTTCAAGCAGCACTATTTTGTCAATCCCAATGTTACATTTTGTATCCTGAGATACAAAAAGAATGTTTTATTAGTTACAAAATTTTATCAAAATGCTCTAGACACTTGACCATACTTTAAGCAATTATTGTATTGAACAATACTAGAACTTTGGTATATAGCTATTCTGTTGCCTAGCGGTTCGAGAATAATACTTTTGAAGTTCATCGCTGGCTTCAGATTTAGTTACCTATTTCGAGATGCCAAAGTATAAAGCCAAGTATCTTATCTTAAGGAGAGTTCAAAATGTCTCAGCAAAGTTTTGTCGAATACTATGAAAGTTTTTTAGCGCAACCAGGCAATTCTCAGTTGCGTGAGGCTTTGGATGCTACTGAAGCAGGTGAGTTTGCAAGAATCGCTGTTGAACAAGGTGAATCAAATGGTTTTGAATTTAACGCTGATGACGTTAAATCTGTAATGGTTTCTGCTGAAAGAAAGGTTCTCGGTTTGTCAACTGCTTCTCCATCTGTGAATATCCGGTCTATTAATAGCGTTAACGGTATTAAAGCAAGACCAGCTAACCGAGAATTATCAGAAAATGAGTTAGAAAGTGTAGCTGGAGGAATGGCTTCATCCACAGTGAAAGAGACAGTTATGTGCTGCTGGTAGCCTTGATTTCAGGCTTTTAGTGTCACTACAAATGAATGTAGTGACTGAGGGCGTTGCTAAATAAAGATATGTTTGTGGCTGACAAAAGGACAGAATAATATTTGAGATAGTGCAGTAACATCGAAGAGAATTTCTCAGTATTTTTTGCCTTTGAAATAGCACAGTGTTTTCTGATATTGACAAGCCAAATATCTCAAATGAGTATTTGTTTTCTCTGTTTACCTTGGCATATTATATGTCCAAGTTACAATTGAATGACTATCAGAATTCACCTCAATTCATATTAATATTTTTATGCAACGCCTATCTGATAAATAAATCTTAAGGCACTTCCAAAGAAACAATGGATATGCCTAAATTTTATTTAATAAAGTAGCATTAACAACAACACCAGTCTGATAAAAAGTTAGTTTTCAATTCATCTTTATTTTGTGCAACACTAACCTTTTACTAGAATGGTTTTGATATCGCAATTTTCCAAAGCACTAGTCATAAATTAATATACTGTGTGCTTAATATGACATGCTACAAATCACTGAAATACATTAAATAGCAAGTATTTATTAGTACTCACAGTAATGGTTGGAGAACGAAACAAGCGAATGTGGCAAAATCTGAATGCTCCTAAGCTGAATCTTAATGGCACGTTTCGGGCTGAAGAACCCAATTCTACTTGGGAGAAGCTACAAGAACTTCTGACTGTTTTTGGCATTACGCGGGTTGCAGACATTACTGGTCTTGACTGCATTGGTATTCCTGTTGCTCAAGCGATTCGTCCTAACGGAAAAGCCTTTTCTGGTTCTCAAGGCAAGGGAATTTCCCTTCTGCTGGCAACGATCTCGGCGGCAATGGAATCTGTGGAGTCTTATCATGCAGAAAACCTCCCAGAACCAGAGATGGTTGCCTCCTATAAAGAAGTCTGCCGACATCACCAGGCAATCGATCCTAGCGTTTTAGAGCCAGGTAAGCGATCGCAGTCTTATCATCCCGATCTGCCGTTAGATTGGATTTGTGGAACCGATCTATTTACGGGGGAACCTGTTTATGTACCGCAGGCATATCTTGATTTAGACACCACAACTGAAAAACGTGATACTCATCTGTTCAGCACTTCTAGTAATGGACTAGCATCAGGAAACCATTTACTAGAAGCGATCGCTCATGGATTGTTTGAAGTCATTGAGCGCGAAGCTGAGTGGCGTTGGTGGCGTTTTCCTCTGGAGGAACGGATTAACTGCTTGGTTGATAGTCAAACCATCCAGTCTCCTTTATTGCAATCCTTACTCCATCAAGTTAAACTTGCCGGGGCGACAGCCGTGATTACTGACTTAACCTCAACTATCGGGATACCTACCTATAAATGCTTGATTAGTGACAGCGAAAACTGGCATGGACGACCCACAGCAGCAGGCTGGGGATGCCACAGTTCCAAAGAAATAGCCTTAGCACGGGCAATCACTGAAGCGGCTCAGTCACGAGTAACGGTTATTGCGGGTAGTCGAGATGACATTCATCCAGATAGTTATGCCCTTGGACGCATCAGGCTGCCAGGTAGCCCAGCAATGAAGTCTAGCAGCAAAAGACCGATCGCCACCCTGATTGATTTTGAAACTCAGCCTGAACTGGCCTTTACCCCAACCTTTGCAGAAGAAATTCAACAAATTCTCGATTGTCTGAGTAATCAGGGATTTAATCAAGCTGTTTTCGTCAATCATACGCGACCGGAGTATGGCATTCCAGTAGTGCATGTCATTGTACCGGGTATGCATCTCCCTTCGTCTTTGTAAAATTTAATATGCACTCGAATTATTTGGAACCTAGTCAAATTCTCGTCTTTCTTGGCCCTACCCTATCCGTTACCCAAGCCAGTCAAATTTTACCGGCCCGTTACCTTGCTCCTGTGCGTTGCGGTGATATTCTTGCCTGTCTGCGGTTACAGCCGCGTGTAATTGCCATTATTGACGGTTTTTTTGACCAAAGCGCTTCAGTTTGGCATAAGGAGATTCTCTGGGCATTAGAAGCAGGAGTGCGAGTATTTGGGGCAAGTAGCATGGGCGCACTCCGAGCCGCCGAACTGGAAGCCTTTGGCATGGAGGGATTTGGAGGTATTTTTGCAGCCTACCAAGATGGACGGTACATCGGGGATGATGAAGTGGCGATTTTACATAGCAATCCTGAATCCCAGTTCCAACCCTTGACTGATGCCTTAGTAAACATCCGCGCCACAGTTAACTTGGCGGTAGACAAAAACATTATTGATGTGGCGATCGCTAATTTAATTATCAGTTGTGCCAAACGGCAGTTCTTCACTCAACGACATTTGAGGCAAGCAGTGGCTGATGCTGAAGTGCGGGGGGGCGATCGCCAGGTTTTAGCCCAGTTTTGGGATTTTGTGCAAAATGGCAGCTATGTGGATCAAAAACAGTTAGATGCCGTTGGACTGCTGAAACATCTGGCTACTATGGTTGGAGAAAGCGATCGCACTGCTGCTAATAACCAGGTAAAGTTTCAACTCAACAAGTCCATTTTTATCGAGGAACTTCAAGCCAGAGTTGCTATCCGTCCATTACGGACAACATATTCCTGGCTGCCTCTGGCCGAAAAAGTATCCCAGGAAGCCAGATTTTTAGGTAGGGTTTATATTCAATTGCGTAATCTTGCTGGGCTACTGCGTTGGTGTGATGCTGTAGCCCAACAAAAGAACCTCCAACCGTCGGAAGCTGATTTAGCTGACGTTTACAATTCTCAAATATTGGGTTTGAGTTCTCTTAATGAACTAGAGTTAGAGCCAGCCCTGATTGAACGTTTGGGTCGGATTCAGGCATTGCTCAAACTTCATAGCGGACATGATGCCTTTGCCAAACAGGTAGAGCAACTGCATCAATTCATCCTGACGATTGTTGGTAAAGATATCTCCTTTGCGAAGGAAGAGAGTAGTGCCGAACAAATAACAGTTAGCGCATTAGCGAGTTGTGAACGGAGGTTATACCGTCAGGTGGCTATCCTCTGGGCTTTAGCCGAACAGACAAACAGCCAATCTGAAGCAAGTTTGAGAATTAGTATTACTCAAAAAATTACGCAGCATTTTTTCCAACAAAAAGGAGTTACTAACGAGGCTGAATTTCCAGCTTGGCTATCAAGTAACTCCTTCACTGAAGCTGAATTTTCTCAGATGATGGAAGCGATCGCGCGGCTAGAGGGATTTGTGAATGTACCCCGATGGTGGGGGCGAGGAATGAGCAACTATTTTTCAGTCACTGAGTGCTTTCTTCCCGATGCCTTAAGGCTGTCTGGATTTTATCCAATTTTAAGCAAAATAGTTCAGTCGGCTGAACAAACACAAAGCGATTTTTGGGAAGCTGAACTGAGAAACTGCCGACAGATGAATGCCTTTCCACAGGAATGTAACATTACCCAAGTGGCTTTTTGGCTAGATTTTAGCGAACCAGAAGAATTTGTAAAAAAACTGCAAACACGCCTGTAAATAAAGCTTATGTTTAGCCCTAACTTTGATTTTGAGAAATTAATTCAACCTATTGATACCGTAACCTTCTTTAAAGAATACTGGGAGCGGCAATGCCTTGTTGTTTCAAGAGGAGACACAGATTACTATTCAGGTCTGTTTTCTATGAAGGATCTTGACTCACTCATTCGCTTTACTGGCATTCGCTATTCTGACTTTAAGGTATCGAAATGGGCAGAGGATTTGTCCAATCAAGGGAATAAATCAGGGGGGAAAGGGTCTATCGATCCCAATGCATCTCCTAGTATTTATCAATTTTATGATGCCTATAATCAAGGCAATACTTTATGTCTTTTTCATCTGCAACAGCACTGGGAAGCGATCGCCACACTTTGCAGAAATCTGGAACAATATCTTAATCATCCCGCGAATGTCAATCTTTACCTAACCCCTAAGACTGCTCAAGGATTTCCTCCCCACTTTGATACACACGATGTTTTTGTTCTCCAGCTTTCTGGAACTAAACTCTGGCGCACATATAATTCTTACTGGGATTTGCCAATGCCAGAAGATGCTCGGCGATTACCACAAGAAGTACTGCGGGAACAACTGAACGCACCCACTCATGAAGTTGAACTCAAGCCAGGTGACTTATTATATATCCCGCGTGGTTTTGTGCATGAAGTTAAGACCTTGGATAGTTCCTCACTTCATCTCACCGTAGGTATTCCTGTTTATCGCTGGGTCGATCTGATTCAGGAAGCTCTCACATCAATTGTGCAGCAAAATGTTGAATTTCGCAAAGCAGTTCCTGTTAGCTTTTTGCGTGAGGATGATGCCAAGATGCAGACCAAAAATCAATTGACAGATTTACTCAAAACCTTTGCTAGTACCGCCGACATTGACGATGCAGTTGAACGGCTGACGATTAAGTTTATTGGCTCACTGTCTCCACTCGCAGATAGCCATTTCAGTAAATTGGACGAGTTGCAACAGATTGACTTGGATACCCTGGTTGTTAAACGCCAAGGAATGATTTGTACAACCGTCACGAAAGGGGATGCAGTGATGATTCAATTTCCTCAAAACAGAGTTGAAGCGCCAGCCTATGTAGAGCCAGCTTTCCGCTTCATTGCTGAGTCAAAAGCTGCATTTCCCATCAAATCGCTGCCCGATTTTGCCAGCGACAATAGCAAAATCGTGTTGGTACGCCGTTTGCTCAAAGAAGGATTGTTAACGATTGGTTGAAAATTTCCGAGTTAGATGCTTATTAAATTGGCATTTTAACTTATATTCAGGTGATGCAATATTACCGTTCACATCTCTCTAATAGTCAATTCTTATTGCTATTCTCTGCAAGTGTCACATCTTCATATATTTCTGCAATCGCACAACGAAAATCAACGCTAGCTAAATGCACTTCTTGTTCTTTTTCATAAGGGTAAAGTACCCACTGTCCTTGTTCATTGCGACGGAAGCATTCTACACTCATTCGATCTGGTGAAATTAGCACATATTCTTGTAGTAATTCTAAGTGTCGGTAACTGGCAAATTTCTTCCCTCTGTCATAACCTTCTGTTGACTCAGAAATCACTTCAATAATTAAGGAGGGATAGCACTTAAAATATTCAAATTCTTTATCTCTTGTATCGCAAGTAACCATCACATCAGGATAAAAATAGCGATTTATGACATCAATTTGTGCTTTCATATCTGCCATATAAACACGGCAATCACTACCACGGAGATGGTTTCGCAGCAGCATAGATACATTCATGGTAACTGTAACATGAGCATCACTTGCCCCTGCCATTGCGTAAACTTGTCCATCAATATACTCGTGTTTGATTTCACTAAATTTCTCGCCTTCCAAGTATTCTTCTGGGGAGATATAGTACTCACTTTGGCTAATGACCATTTTAGTACCTTAGTAGTTTTATCAAACATTTTAACCTATAGAACAAATCTAATGAGCAACAGCACCACCAGATGGTTTCACCTTTTTCAAGAATAAAACGGCAAGTCCACTGAGTAACAATGCAATGCCAATAAAATAGAAACAATCGTTAAAAGCCATCACAAATGCTTCCCGGCGGACAATGTTAGATATGGATGCGATCGCTTGATTTTGAGCAGTACTCAAATCTTCTCCTTTGCTAACAAAATACTGTGTCAATTGCTCAATTCGTTGTTGAGTTTCTGGGTTATATAAAGATACTCCATCACCCAATCTATTCGAGTGAAATTGCTCTCTGTTAGTTAACAAAGTTGCTAAAGATGCAATTCCTATAGAACCGCCCATATTCCGCATCATATTAAATAAACCACTTGCCGATCCTGCTTCTTGTGGACTCAACCCAGCAGTGGCAATAGAACTAAGTGGTACCATAATTAGGGGTTGTCCCATTGCACGCACAAATTGCGACCATCGTAATTGCTCTAATCCAGTTTCATTGGTCATTCCAGAGTTCATAAATGCACTGATGGAAAACAAAGTCACACCAACAGCCACCATTAAACGCACATCAATACGTTGCATCAATCTGGGTATTAAAGGAATAATAAATAGTTGGGGAATCCCAGCCCAAATTAATACTTCACCAATTTGCAGCGCACTATATTTTTGAATTTGGGCAAGATACAATGGTAAAATATAAATTGAACCATACAATCCTACCCCTAGCGACACATTAACAATACTGGCTAAACCAAAGTTACGCCGAAGTACAAGTCGCAAATTTATAAATGGTTGTTTACGAGTTAATTCTATGAAAAAAAATAGCGCTATAAAAATTGCTGCTACTATACTTAAACGCACAATCAACGCTGAACTAAACCAATCTTTGCGGCTACCTTCTTCTAAAACAACTTGCAGGGAACCTAACCCAATCGCCATCGCCATAATTCCCCACCAATCACCTTGCTTCAGTAAATTAATTTGGGGTAGTTCTTGCTTAATTCCGTACCAAACGCCAGCTAGCATTAATACCCCTGGAATTACATTTATATAAAAGTTGTATTCCCAACCAAAATTTTCTGTTAACCAACCTCCTATTGTCGGGCCAATTGAAGGAGCAAAAACTGCACTAAAACCAAATGCAGCCAGTCCCACTGATTGCTTAGATTGGGGTAAAGTCGTTAATACAACTGTCATAGCGGTGGGAATTAATACTCCTCCACTAAAACCTTGTAAAGCGCGAAATAAAATCATGGAATTGAGATCCCACGCCCAAGCACAGCATATAGAAAAGAAAATAAATAGCGCAGTATTCACTAACAGATAACGTCGTAAAGAAAAAACTCTTGATAACCATCCTGTTAGAGGAATAACTACAATTTCTGCTACGAGATAGGCGGTAGAAATCCAAGAACCTTCTTCTAGAGTTGCTCCTAAACTTGCTTGAATCTGTTGCAGCGAAGCATTAGTTATTTGAATATCTAATACCGCCATAAATGCACCAAGCATACTAGCTAATACACCAATCCAGGTTCTTAGCGGGACAAGTTCTGGTGGTGCTTGCTGACGAATTACACCTGCATTAGCCATAGTGTTGTTCCAGTTCCAAGGTTAAGTAACAAAATTATTATTAAATCTTATACCATGTCTTGGCAATTTTTATCCTAAGCTTTATGACTTATTACAATGCCTTTTTGCTCATAGATTGGACGCATTATTTGCCTTAAACCAGGCAACTGTCTGCTAAAAACTATAGAGCCTAAAATACAAGCTATGCCATCAATAATTAAAGTGTTGGTAGCACCAATATGACTTGCTAATATACCACCTAACAAATTACCTATGGGAATCATCCCCAAAAATGACATTGTATATAAGCTCATCAATCGCCCACGTTTGTCATCTTCAACAATTGTTTGTAAAAATGTGTTGCTAGCAGCAATTTGCAGAATAGTACCTAAGCCAACAAATAACATTGTAAATAAAGAGAGTGGTAAAAATCGAGAGAAAGAAAAGGCAATTAGACCAGTTCCTAAAATTGCTGGAGCTAAGGCAATCAAATTACCAATTCCTAAGATTGTTTGACGCGTAGCTAGATAAATACCACCAGTTAAGGCTCCAACTCCAGATGCCGCCATTAAAAACCCCAAGGTTTCTGCACCACCTTTGAGAACTTGTTCTGCAATAACTGGTACTAAAATAGTATTTTGTAGCCCCATAAGGCTAACTAAAGTTGATAGCAACAAAATCGAGCGAATCGGTGGAAAGCTAAAGGCATATACAAATCCCTCTTTGACTTTTTGCAAGGGATTCCCGTCAGATACCACATGTTTCCAAGGTTTAACTTTCATTGCCAATAAAGCGGCGATGACAGCAATGTAACTCAAACCATCTATTAAAAAACAATAGCCAGTTCCAACGCTGGCAATTAGTAAACCTCCGATCGCAGGGCCAATCAATCGCGCACCGTTGATCGTGGTAGAGTTAATGGCGATCGCATTGGCTAAATCTTCTCTGCGTTCAACCAGTTCTGGCACAAATGCTTGGCGTGCTGGCGCATCTAAGGCGTTAATAAATCCTTGACACAAGCTCAAGGCGATAATGTGCCATACCTGAATCACACCAGTCAGCGCCAGCACTGCTAATGTTAACGATTGAATCATCGCCAAGACTTGTGTACCAATTAAGGTCCGATACCGAGAAAATCGATCTACAAATACTCCACCAAAGGGAGCTAAAAAAAAGCTAGGAATTTGACTCGAAAATCCTACAACTCCTAGCATTAATGGGGAATTTGTCAATTCATAAACTAGCCAAATCGTCGCAAGTTGCGTCATCCATGTCCCAATTAGGGAAATACCTTGTCCGGCAAAAAACAACTGGTAGTTTTTTGACCTCAACGCAGGTAATAGCGGTTTTTTCATGTCAGGTTTGTTTTATACCAATCTCCTCTCACAAATATCATTTCACCTCATCTTTATACGCCTCTCTATAGATGTAGGAGAATGTCATACGCACAAAGAGCTTTTTTATCTGTTTTTAACAATACAAGAAAGCAGTTGTTTCTGGAGGAATACTACACTTCTCTGCGGGACGCTCTGTTACCACCCTCAGAGGCAGCTTGCGGTTCAAGTCCCCAGTCCCC
>NZ_NOLK01000148.1:0-20394 GCF_002245985.1 Nostoc sp. 'Peltigera membranacea cyanobiont' 232 | reverse complement strand
TCGCCAAAAGTCTCGGCGAGCCGCTATGAATGATCAGTATATGCTTTCCGTTTTGACGGCGGCTTTCTCAAACTTAACTCTCTGCTAGAATCCAACTGTCAATAGAGTTTGAGATGCGCTAACCCTGCGTAGACAAGCAGCATATAGTTTAGGAGAAATAGCTCCAAATAATCTCACTGCTATCAATGCATTAGTAGAGTTAATCAGGAATTCTCAATCGGAATCTACCCGTAGACAAGCAGCATATAGTTTAGGAGAAATAGCTCCAAATAATCTCACTGCTATCAATGCATTAGTAGAGTTAATCAGGAATTCTCAATCGGAATTAACTCGGAGCCAAGCGGCATATAGTTTAGGAAAAATAGCTCCTCCAAATCATTCCGATGCTATCACTGCATTAGTAGACTTAATAGGGAATTCTCAATCGGAATCTACCCGTATGCAAGTGGCAGAGAGATTACAAGATTTGTTAACAGAATCTAAAAATATGGCAGAAGTTGTCATCGCTTTGAAAAATTACTTATCAAATGAGGTTTACGAAGTTATCTGGCACTGCGCCCAAACAATGACTTATCCAGCCTTTTATAACGCCTGTGCTGTCACACCGACTGTCGCCTAACGTCAGAGCAGTACTTTGAGGCTCTGATTACACGTAATAGCCCTAACGTGTAAGACAGGGTTAAAAGCCTTGATATTCCGTTGTAATAAACAGACACTTGAATTCGGGGGTAAATGAGCAATCGATACTGTTGGCGAATGTAATACATTTTTGTCTTATAAAGTATTACGTAAGCTCAAACCTTCAATCTGTGGTTGCGGCTTTTAGTTGTAACACTTTTGTTTGTGCGTTTGTAATACTTTCGCCAACAGTATCGGATGCTCATTTCACCCCTTTATCCTCAAGGTAAACTGTACCCGTTGTCAAAATTTGAATTTGGAATTACTGAAAAAATCGTAATAAAACCATCATCTGAATACATAAATGGTAATATAATTCCCAACTAAAGAATATACTGATTTAAAAATGAGTTCAATACGGATGAAGGCTGCTATCCTTCCAGCTTCAGTGCTTTTGGGTAGCCTCAGTTTTCTATGGGTAAATGCACCTCAGGCAGATGCAGAACTACTAATTGGAAATAGTGACAGCAATAGTATTATTATTTTTGACGAACAGACTGGAAACTTTAAAGGTAACTTTACAACACCTGGTAGTGGTGGGCTACGTAGCCCTGATGACTTAACCTTCGGAGGGGATGGTAATCTTTATGTGAGCAGTGGTGGTGACTCCGGCCTCAACCTTTTTGATCCTTCCTATCCTAAAGATTCTGCGGTTCTGCGCTATAGCCCTAAAGGAAAGTTCTTAGGCGTAGCTGCATCTGGACATGGATTAACACGTCCCTATGGTAAAGCTTTTGGGACAGATGGCTCCCTTTACGTTAGTAGTTTTCGTACTAACCAAATATTACGATTCGACGGTAAAACCGGAAGATTTTTGGGTGTTTTTGCCTCAGATAATAATAATGGTCTAGGCTCACCAAACGGATTGAATGGTCCGAATGGTTTGTTGTTTGGTAAGGACTGTAGCCTCTATGTTGTTACAGAAGGTACAGCAAATGATGCTTCTGGGAACCTAGTTTTTCCTTACGAAAGCCAGGTTTTACGGTACAGCCCAGCACAGGTAGCTGGTAACAAGCCAACTACAACCCCCAGTGTTTTTATTTCGCAGCCGCTCCCGTTACCAGAAAGTTTTGGATTTGTCAGTCTGCTGGGATTAGTCCAGGCTCCCAACGATGACATCTTAGTTAGTGACTTTGCAGGTGGTATCAGGCGTTATAGCTCGTCGGGTGTATTGCTTAGTACATTATCGACCAATTATACAGGTACTACTCCTAGTAACAATTTTATTGGCTATTTAACTTTCGGAACTGGTAATTCTAGAAAGAACCTCTATACAGTTGGGTTTGATTTTCAGAATAACAATATTGGCTCAATCCTGGCTTATCAATATGCTCAAGGAAGTTCTACCAATTTCTCTGGTAATCAATTTACTAATAATAGCTTAGTACGTCCTATCGGCATTACTGCTGTACCAGTACTAGATATAGAAAATTTCAATTCCAAATCCAGTTGTCAAGTCAGAAATTAAATCGCCTTGATATTTAACAATTTATCAACGAAGGAAGAAGTTTGAAGGAAGAAGGAAGAAGGAATTTCTTCAACAGCACTTCATATAGGGGTTTAAAACCCCATCCCCTATGGGTTGCCCGTTTTAGGTTGGGGTTTCAATCCCCATCCTAAAACTAAACTTCTTCCTTCTTCCTTGAACGCCATCTTTGTCATATTTCTCGACATTTTCCCCAACAGGCGACAGCATCGACAATGCCACCGCCCTTATCCTTATTGGATTAATGAACCGCAACTATCTAGCGGTGACAAGCTGACCTGTAAAGAAGAATGGTTAATATTTTGCCTTGTCCGTTGCCGCTAACCTTCATCTTTTCTACTTTCTAGGGGATTACACGTATGAGCCATTACGTGTAATAGTTGCCTATATATATTGATCTGGCGTGATAGCTTTTTTGGCATTGAGCCGACAATCGGGTAATTTCCATTTATTTCTCCATCTGGTCATTCGTTGCGATCGCTTTCAAGACTGCACTCCCATGCAATCGCGTCAAATCTCGCCACTGTTTCAAATACCGTAATATGCTCTACGCTACTGGCGAGGTTTACCCTGTCGTAATTTGGCGAGAATCAAAACAGCTTGTCAACGTACTCTTGTAGATCACTGCGTTTAACTCGCCAACCCTTGCCAATTACTTTGGCTTTTAACGAACCCGCCGTAATTGCATCTCGCAGGAATTCTCTAGACAACCCAGTTAGCGCTTGTGCCTCTGCAATAGTCAGTAGTAGCTTATCGGCGATCGGCACTACTGGCTGATTGTCGCCTCTGCCCAGTAACCCTTCAATGATTGAGGATAATTTATCAATTACCCTAATCTCGCCAAACTCCGCAATCTCGCCAGAAGAATGCACTAATTTACCTGTCTGTGGCTGTTGCTCTGTCGCTATTTGACGAGATTCAAAGGCTGGTTTTACGGTTGGTTGGTTCAGTTCTTCCTTAAATGCTTCCAGTTCGGTTTGATCAAAGTTAGCAGTCGGTCTAGTTTTACCTTTCTCGTAGGTAACGCTGATTCGCCCTTGCTGGACGTAACGCTCTAATGCCCTAACACTGACATCCAAGTAATTTGCTGCTGACTGCTTGTTCATAAATCTCGCCAAATATCGCAACTCGCCAAAATAGTATCAATGATTGGCGAGTTTTGGCGAACTTTAGGTTTATGAATTTATGGAACTGGCTAATTTATAGCTTCAATCTTACGTGACAGTTTTTGTAGTTATAGCAACTATTAATCACGGTTTTAATTGGAAATTCAGATTTTTGCTCGGAATATCTGATAATTTGAGTGTATCTGAATATCAATTACTATTGAATTTACTTGTAAAGTTATGTCAAGAGATTATAAAGGAAGAAATCTACGCGGTTACTCATTTAAAGAGGATATTAACCTTAACGAAGCAAACTTTTATGAAGCAGATATCCGTGGTGCTGATTTTAGTGGTGCTAATTTAACAAATGCAAATTTCACAAAGGCAAAAATCAATGGGGTTAATTTTACTGAAGCTAATCTGAGTGGTGCAATATTAGATGAAGCTATATGTGGAGTAAAAACATGGTGGACTATTTCAGTTCTGATAATATCTTTATTTATAATGTCATTATCTGGATTTAGTGGAAGTATTATTATTAGTTGTAATTTTTATTTCTTTTCACGTTTTCGTGGTTTTACTAAAAATATTTGCACTATTTTAATATCTGTTATTTATATTGGTTGGCTGCATGGTTATTTTTTGATAAAAATATCAAATGATTTATCCAAAAAAATAGGGAAAATTGATCAAAGTTATTTGATATATATAGGAGTTTTTATTATTGTTATTGTTGGAATTTTTATTCCAGTTATAGAAACTTTAGATGATTCTAGAAATGAGAATACGCAAGTTTTTCTAAATATTGTACTCTTTTCTATAATTGTTGTTCTTATAAATTTCATTTTAATAATAAACTTTTCAGATCCAAAATATGATATATCTAGACGTGTTGCCGGAGCATTTTTTGGCTCATGTTTAGGAATTGTAATTAGCAATGAAGCAATTATAAAAAAAGAGAAAAGATATGTTTGGATTTGGAATTTATTTGTATATCTTATTTCTGTGCAAAGTACTAAATTTCATAGCTCAAATTTAAAAGATGCCAGTTTAGTTCATGCAGACATTAAGGGTAGTAGTTTTTTAGAATGTACAGTAATACGAACAGATTGGGAAAGAGTTAAAAATATTGATTGTTCTAGAATTAAAGTAAATCATTTAGATGATTTAAAAATTCGGTGTTTACTTGTCCAGAAACAAATTGGAAATGACACGGATTATCAAGGTATGAATTTACAAAACTTAAATTTTGCTAATGCTAACCTAAATATGATTAATTTATCTAAAGCAGATTTGAGTAATTCTAAATTAATAGAAGTTAAATTACAAGAATCTATTCTTAATTCAACACAATTAGATAATGTTGATTTAAGGGGAGCAAATATTACTGGAGCAAAAATTGAAATAAGAAGTATTCCTGCTACAGCACAATTAGATGGATTAATTTGTAATTTTTTTGACCCACATTCAAATATAAAACAACGTTATCCAAAAAATGAAAATAAAAATTTAACTTCTGAAGAGGCTATTAAAGTATTACAGAAACCATCAGAAATTAACTTAATTTTTAAAGAAGATGGTATTGATTGGCAAGCATTCTTACAAGGATTTAAAAATTGTTTGGAAGATTTTGATATTTCCCCTGATAATTCAGACAACTTAATACAAGCTTTTGAAAGAGAATTAAACGGTGATTTTGTTATTCGATTAAATGTTCCAGACAATGTAGATAAAGTAGAATTTGAACAGAAAATAATACAAGCATATAATAAACGTATAGAATATTTAAGGAAAAAATATCGAAATAGTTTGAATACAACGGATATTGATTTTCAAGAGAATACAAGTATGTTAAAAATTACTGAACAACTTGCTTATCCTGAAACTCGTATCATCCAGAATATAAGTATATTGCAACCTAATAATGGAGAAATAAATATGACTAACAACCCCGGTGGATTTTCAGTTCGTGGTTCTGTAGGTGGCGATATCAGAAATTTGCAAGGCGATAACAACCGCGCAATTCAAGGTGACAATAACCAAGGTGTGCTTGGTGATAATAATCAAGTAACGCAACAGAATCAAGTGGGTGCAGATACTATAGAATCACTCACTAAAGAGGATGTTGTTAAATTACTGGCTCAACTAGAAACTTTAATTAAAGGGGCAGAATTGCCAGCCGATACTAAGGAAGAAGTAATTGAAGATTTGAGTGCAGCTAAGAAAGCAACGGATAAAGAAGAACCAAATAAGCAACGAGCATTAGAGCGTTTAACAGGTGTGGCAGAAACACTTGAAAAAACTAGTAAGAGTGTAGAGGCAGGACAGAAAATTTGGACAACAGCCAAGCCGATTATTGTCAAAGTTGCAAGCTGGCTGGGAGCGGCGGCTGG
The DNA here is from genome assembly GCF_002245985.1 of Nostoc sp. 'Peltigera membranacea cyanobiont' 232. Lineage (NCBI taxonomy): Bacteria > Bacillati > Cyanobacteriota > Cyanophyceae > Nostocales > Nostocaceae > Nostoc > Nostoc sp. 'Peltigera membranacea cyanobiont' 232. Next base: position 14,731 of record NZ_NOLK01000148.1, on the reverse strand, counting down.
TTCTCACCTGTTGGGATTGTAGACTGATTTATGAGTCAGCAGCCACCAGAAAACTTTGAGTCAACCAATTCCCGACAAAAGCGCGATCGCACTTGCGGGTTTATCGGGGACTAAATGCTTTACAATGGGCGCTTTTGCCTCGATATATCCTCAGTGTCAGATGAATCACTACCGTATTGCCTTTAGTTATGCTTTAATTACCTGCTAGCTTCTAAAAAAATCTTGATTAATTAAATACAATAATTAATTGTATTGTCTGCTATACGCATGAAAGCTTTTTGTAATTGTTGGATTTGAGAAAATTGATTTGGAGACCACGCAGCGCGATTTGATAAAGTCCTTATGCGTCTTGTCTTTACAGGTACCATTCTAGACAATTTTGTTATTGGACAGTTTAGCCACATACTATTTTGAATAAGAATATTCATATCCTCTATTCCTCCAAGGTAAAACACTTCATTTGGTTTATTTTTGATAATTAAAGCCTCGTTTGTTTCTTCTTGCATTTTGAGAGCAAATCTTTGAACACTTTTTGCTATATCAGAAGCCATGACATTATCTGCTGCCATAATTTCTCTTGTTAATTGATGTTTAGGTTTTCTTGTATCATATCCATTAAAAATCCAACCTGCAAACATAGGCTTTCCAAGATTTAAATATTTTCTGCTATGAGGATTATTTCTGTTATACTGACCACATCCTAATTGCCATTCATTAATAAAACGTGGTAATGTTTCACCTATAAGCTCTACGCAATATGAGCAGAATATATCAGATGTACAAGGAACGATAAAATAATTTGAAGAATAAAAAGCAATTCTAACCAAATTACTAAATGAAGGTGGTAAATCAATTAATACGTAATCATAAGAACAAGACCTGTTAGCTTCTTCTATGATTCTATTTATTATTGAATATTTTTCAAGTCCATTACCAGTAAGCAAATCAGAACCAACGCTAAGAGATTCCGAATAAACGTTGAGCCAAGCATCACTAGCGATTAAATCAACGTCATGATGAGTGTGAAATCCTTTATGTGTATATAGTTGTAACTGTCCATCATTCTGTAAAAAAGGCTGTAAGAAAGCTCTTACTGTAGTTCCGTAAGGAGTATTTGGACTTGGAAGAATATTTTGAAATCTTTTACCCAGGATGGCTATTGAAAGATTAGATTGTGGATCGAAATCTATTAAAAGTACTTTTTTACCCTTACGTGCAAGTGCATCTCCTAAATTCCATGTAATAGTAGTTTTTCCAACGCCACCTTTGTTATTGAATACTGAAATTACTTTAGTCATTTTTGGTAACATAAATTAAAATCGCTGTTTAATAAACATAATTTAAGTATTCCCACAAACTGAATGAAAAATTCTTATAAAATAAACGATATTAGTCTTAGCCCGATATGACCAGAATTTTTACAAATCACCCCAATCAAAATTCAGAAACCGTCGAGCATTCAGCTTGGTATATTTTTCAGTGTGTTTGATATCGCGGTGTCCCAGGAAGTCTTGGATTTCTCTGGTGTTGTAACCCTAATTTACCAAATAGTAACCGCAAGCATGGCGCATCATGTGACAGTGAACTTTGATATCAAGCCCAGCCTGTGCCGCCAATCGCCCAAGCAGCTTTCGCACCGCATCAGTGGACATCACCTCACCACGCTCGGAAACGAAGATATATTTGCTATCTGGCAACATCTCTCTGAGTTCTTTGAGCAAAACTAATTCATCGTCTCTCAAGGGATGCACCCCTGAATCACTGCCCTTTTCCCTGGTGATGAAAATCTGACGTTCGGCCCACATCAGGGCATCCCACCGCAACCCGCACTTAGCCCCTACAGCTTCCCCCACCCTCAGACCGTGGCGAAACATCATCAGCATCAGTGTATAATCACGGTGAGCATAACGAGCTTTGCGCTCAAATGCGGCATCAAGAAGACTTCGCACCTCACTTGGTGTAAGGTATTCTCTAGACCTATAATGCTTGTTTGGTAGACGAGTTGGGGGTGGCGGCCTCATTTATTCGTAAGGGTAGTGTCCGGTTTACGCGGGGTATTATGGACAGTCTACCGCGCTACAAGCCCCATTACTCCGTTGAGAGACGCGCCACTTAGAAGTTATTGCAAATAGTTATCAATTGATAAATACGTCCATCTTGGGCTAATGCCGAACAAAGTGCGATTGCGCGATTGCGTACCCGCCCGCTGTCAGCGATCGTGCAGCGCCTTCTTACGATCGCGGTCGTTGTCTAAACCGTGACTGAAGATTAACTCTTCAGCAAAGCTTGAATTTTAATAGTTATTTTTAACTTCTTTTTACACTATTAAGTAGTTCTAGAAAATCATAAACAACTCTTTCGGCTCCGTTCCCATTGTCTTCCCTAACAGACTCAGCAGAGTATGAATACATTTGAATACTAGCTTTAGCAAGGCGATTTCTTCTAGAATTATCTAGTTCTGCTTGATTAGGTAAATTATGTTGTTTACCATCTACTTCTAGAATGCCCCATTTACCATTAGCACAAATAAGAAAATCAGGATAAATTTTCACTCGTGAGCCATCAGCTAAAACACGAGCAAGACAATTTGGAAAATAAACTAATTTTAAACCATTAATTTTATTCTTAACTTTCTCTAAAGCTTGAGCTAGTAACATTTCTTCCATTGAAGCAAAACGCATACCTTCCCAAGTTACAAGCTTTTCTGACCGGATAAATGTACCCTGATTGAGTGATTGACCAGATTCCAATAAATTAAGAAGTTCTTGTCTCCAATTATCATTAGACTGAACACGTTTAGCAACTATGCTGAATGTATGTATGTGATGTATTTGACCATAATCTCCCGGTTTCATTGATAACTCTATCGCTTCCTTAAGCGATTTTTTAACTTCATGATTAATATTTTGTACTATTGATGGCTCGACATGTAAGACAGCTTTAGAAATCCAACATTCATTATTTTTTTCATCAATATGTTCAACAAAGGGTGATTTTTCATCGGGTTCTTCTTGGTCATCATAATTTTTATAGCATTGCCATTTTTCCCAAATTTGTAATTCTGAAAGAGCAATAATTATACAAAGTTCATTTTGTTGTTTAGCTAGTAAATATTGAGAAGCAGTAGCAAGTGTATCATTACAATACTTCTCCGATAGCTCAACTAATTTTTCGTACCAATATCCCATTCAAAATTTACCTTGAAGCTTACTTTTAAAGTTGTTTTCATAGCATATCCTGCAATCGCTGATAAAGGGTTTCTGGAACAGCAAAAGATGCATTACGCATTCCATCTACCAGATCCTGTAGTAGTTCTCTTGGAGGATACATTTCACTAACCCAATCAGTGAGAATATCTGGAATCGTTAGGAAAGAAATGCCCAAAGCTTGCGCTGCTTGGCAAGCTATCTCATCACTGGATAGGAAAACAGATGTGAGTAGCGTTCTCTCAGAGAGTACCAAGCAAGCTGCTTCACCACGACCTATGCCATACAACTCCCCAAGTCTTTCTCGTCTGGGGAGTTCTTCTATTTGCAACGGTTCAATAAAAAGACTCCCCGCCTGGATATGGCGAGGAATCTGTGTGGCGTTCTGAAGGCGAACTTGGAATCGTTGTCCTTGAAGTCCTGGCAGAGTTTGAGCTTTGCGTTGAGCGTAGCGTAGTCCTCTAGCCAATTCACTCAACTCCTCATCGGATACATTAGGGGGTAGGCTGTTTTCATCTTGGTTGTAAACTTCAGTTGGAAAGCAAGCCAATGAGGTCTTTAATGCTGACAGTAAAATGTCAATTCCTTGAGGGTAAGCGAATGCAAAGACACGTAATACAACTGTATCCAGAACAAATTTAGGCATAGGCTTCCTCAGAATCTTCGGCAACCTCTCCATAGAGCCGATCCTCCAATTCGAGGTCACTGATTCCAAGGTTCTCAGCTACTTTTCTAAGAGAAAGTAGTCCTTTCTCAAGTGCCTGATAGCTCAACTCCACAAAAATTCTAGGTAAGCGATCTTCAGGTGCTAGAGGACGGACACCAAACTCGTAAGGTAATGGGCTATAACCTAATGATTTAGCTAGAGTGACTGGTTTTACGCCTTTGAATACATCCTTAGAAGCACCTAGCTTGCGATCTGTCTCTAATCGATGAACAGCCGCTTTATAACTCACCCCAAAATAACGAGCAATATGAATCACTTCTTCAGGGTGCTTTACAGTTTTGATTGTCATTGCTTCTAGCCTTTCTTGCAGACCCTCCTGGGGAATCAGGAAGTAAGAGGCAAAGCGATCCGCTAACTCTTCTAATGGCTCAGATGTTTGTTCAGAAACACGACAGAGAACTGCCGGACGGTTCCAGTGAAACAAGCTATGAGCTATTTCATGACTCAGAGTAAAAGGATAACGTGTATAAGCTTGAGTCTCATTGAAGACAATAATAGCACCGAGATATGGATGCAGAAAGAAAAGGCCTGAAAGAGCTTCCTCCCCTTCTCCCAAAGGAATCGCAAAAACTTGATACCCTTGAGCGTCTAGAAAACTCTTGACATTTAATAATGGCGCAATTCCTAAGTTGTAATAACGGCGAACTCTCTGAGCCAATTCTGCTACTTGGTAATCGCTGTATTCTTGGTTAGGAAGTGCAGCAAATGGATGATGTGGCATTCCAAGGAAAGGGGTGGCTGTTAGTCGATATAGATCCTCCAAAACGTGAATAAGCCCAATTAATTTGGCAATTCCTGCTTTACTAACAGATGCCAAAGTTTTAGCCATTGTCCGCAAGGCTGTCTCCCAGTCAGATTGCTCCTGCTGGTTTGTTGCATCGAGCGCTGTAAAGAAGTAAGTGACAGGCACTCCATAGAGTCGAGCAATTCGCTCTAGCGTTAAGGCTTCAATTCTGCGCTTACCAGTCTCGTACTGACTGAGAGCAGCAGAGGTAATCCCCAATGCTTGAGCTGCCTCTCCTTGAGAAAAGCTACTTAACTCACGAGCCTGTCTTAGCCGCTCACCTAAAGCAAGTTCAGGTGATGCACGGTCAGAGAGATTACGCATAAACATTACCTCTTGTCATTTTTTTAACAATTTGTTATTTTTTTCTTATGACACCTTCTATTTTAACAGATATGAGGTGTAAGGCAATATCTATCTTTTTTCAGAATTAAAAACATCTTGGAAATTCTTCAATGATTATCAAAAAGAAACGGATTCTTAATCTGGAAGCCTACTTGAACACCATCATACTAGGTAGCAAGATCGTGTTTAGTGTCAGCGAACTTCAGCGGTTTGAAGAGGTATTGCCACGAGTTGGTTTTACAATGACGCTCGAAACAGGGGAACTGGTACTCCCGGCTCCCATTTTTGGTGCAAGAAGTCGCTTTAATGCATCTGGATCTCACCTAGTTCACCGTAATCTTCCAAAGGAAGAAGTATGTCATCTGGTTGAGTGGCACTGGAAGCAATGGGCAGGTGGTGGACAGCTAGAAGAGAAGTCAGATTGGCGCGATCGCTGCCGTAAGCGCTATCCAAGAACTCCAATTCCAGCACCAAGTGTTGAATTACAGATTGCCAACAATTCTCAAGGAAAAAAGATTGTCATTAGTCCTGCCCTTGAGTACACGCTTAAAAACCGATCACTCCTTTTACATATCATCAACTTGTTTCTGGAGATTTTTGGTGAGTGCGAGATTTTACAAGAAAATCTAGAAGCAATTATCAAAGTGCCACTCAAGCGCTTGAACTGGACGATTCTGCGAACGGGTCGTTATCCGTGGAATCAACTTCAGCAGGTTGTTCATGGCATCATTGAGCGTGCGCCCCTCGGCAATCAAACACTTATTAATAATCGGCTTGCTACTATCAATCAGTACGAACCTAGTTTTGTTGCTATTGGTCAAGCAGGCTTTAGCGGTTACTTTGTGTTTGGATTTCCTGCTAAAAAGCTGTATGTTCTGGAAAGTCTTGCCTGCAACAATGCCACCTATATTTTGGATAAAGATTGGGAAAATTTATCTCGCCTAACCAAGGCTGAGATTTTGGATGCTAGTTTACATAAAGAACGAGTGATTCATCGAAGAGGGTGGCACACAAAAGTACAGAAACTACTGGCTCCATAGTTCTGTATAGAGTAAATAAAGTAGGACTCACTTTTAAGCTAAGTTCGTTATACACCCAACTTGGCTTAAAAGTATGCCCAAAGCAGGAGAAAAGCTAACTTCTGTCCGAAAGACAATCTTTGTCTAAATCACCAAATAACCCGTATACAAGCAAAATTTGATAAGTCAACACCGTTTGTTCATTTCAAACTCAGTTTGGGAATACTTATAAATAAATTGTAATCATCATACAAATATAAGTTTATGGCTACGCATAACCCCAAATTTTATACTATCGACACCGATGGAAACATTATTTTACATTCTAAACATGTAAACGAAATTGTAGATGTTCACATTAATAAGGAAAAACGTCGTTTCTCCGGTGTAAAAAAAGACGGTGATTTAATAGAATACGACTGTGATTTTGGAAGTGATTTTGCTCAACCAGTAATGCTTTATAAAATCTACTATTGCTTTAAAAATGATACTTGGGGAGTAGGATACCGAATAAAAGGTAGTAAAGAAAAGAAATGGCTCGACGGGTTTAAAACAGCTAGAGAAGCTTGGTTATATAGACAAGTCTTAATAGCTGGAGGTTTTGCTGAAAAAGATACCGTATATCTGACGATAGAGGAATTTAATAATTTACGATGAGACTGATAAGTAAAAGTTGCGAGAATCGATTTTCTCTACAGCAAACTGGGAACACTGAAGAGTGACAACCTAATAGGTCGAACTAAAATGACTACAAAACGCCATGACCTTGCTTACCCAAGCCATGTAGAAGAGATGAGTACAAATTTTGGGTTAACCAAAAGAGAAGTTTTTGCCGCCCAAATACTCGCTGGATTGATGAGTAGAAGCGGAGAAACTGAAATAGATTGGCAAACTCCCTTAGCTGTCAAACTAGCAGACAAACTAATAGATGAATTGAATAAGAGTCATCACTACAATACATAAGTCCAAACGCCCTAATCTATCACAGATGGGGCTTTTTTTTAGCCTTGGTGACGTGAGAACGAATCGGACGATAGGATTAAAGTTTGCTCCCCGCGTTTGGGTACTAATAAAGAAAGCTAGTCAACATCAAAGGATCTAGCTTTTTCGCTCATAGAGAATATTCCTTAGTCAATTACAAACGTCTCGCAGAGAGATGCATCTCGGTTCCCTTGCTCGGTAAATACAGTCACAATTCCATTCTTGGAGTCGTAGTTAATCATCTCACCTGCGAACTTGACCGCACCACTAAGCGATCGCACTTCAACTTGACAACCAACAAACCCTGCGATGTCCCCGCCGTCTTTTTCAATCTGCAACAGTGAGTATGAGAACTCAGACTCAGCTTTTACCAAAACAGTATCGGATGCAATTGGCGCGGCGATCGCTGCCTGATCCTCAGTTGGCATACCCGCACCACTTTCTAGTTGATCCGCACCAGTGACGCAGGACTCCCCGCAGCAGTTTTCCAAGTCAGGTAAGGGTTCCGCACTACCCGCACCAGTTGAGGTGGCATATTCTTCTTTTTCCATTGGGATAGGAAGCGATTGAATTTTCACCTCTGACTCTTCAATGTTATTTTCCTGTAAATCTGAAAAAGTGGTGCGGGTGGTGCGGAAGTCCTGATAATGCGTTGTTTCTGGTGCGGAAAGTGGTGCGGAAGTGGTGCGGGTTTCGTCTAATGTGGTGCGGGTAACTGACAAAATGCCGATGCCTTTCAGTACTGGAATGTTTCTTTTAGCAATGTCACAGTACCTAGTTCCCTTGACAGCCTTGGGGAAGAGTTGAGCGATTCTGGCGATGACTTGGTTGATACCCTTTACGTTTTTGTCACTGGGTCTAACCTGTTCGCTCCACGTTCTGCGGTTGTTATCGGAATCTATAGTTAATGTGCCAGTTTGAGTGTAGTAATGTTCCAGTCTTACCCATAACTCTTTTGCAGTCATTTCCTTATCAGGGACATAGCCTATGTTTGCGGCTTCTATGAAGTCAAATAGGTGATTATTTTCTTTCTGAAGGTTGTAGAAAGCATCAGTTGTACATTCGTAATCAATGCCTTCTTCTATCAGGTCGTTGAGAGCTTTCAGCATTTTATTTAGGAATGCTGGGGCAACATGCGTTCTGATAAATTCCTTGTCGTAAGCAAAGCGGGGATCTGCTAGTAATTCATTTGGATTGTTAGGATCTGGATTTTTTTCAAAGGTTTTCTTAAACTCTAAAACTGCAATCCTGTCTTGAATTGCTTTCATTACCCCTTGGAGTGCTGGCGTTTCATTTAAGTTAAAAAGACCTATGGCTTCAGGGGTAAATTCGATGTGGTCTTTACCCTTCCGTTCACAATGCAACTTGTTACCAGTGACAAACAACTTTAAACTTTGGATTTTATCAATCCTAGATGTTTGCGGATTCTCAGAAGCCCAATTCACTCGGCTGTGCATCAATGGAGCTAAGTTAAACTTCCTGCCTTCGTCGTACAATTGGAAGTCTGCTAAAGAGACAGAAGTTAGTCCATTTTCGCCGTAAATGATTGATACACACTCGCGCAGAGCATCTTTACCGTTAGACCCAAGCCCAACTGCTAAAATTGCTTTTACCTCTCTTCCTCTGAGTTTCCTAACAGTTTGAAGGTCAATCGAAGCGGCAAGATTTCTTAAAAGAATTTCTTGCTGAGGTCTATCCAAACATGAAAGTAATCGGTCGCAATCTGTAGTATCAGCGTTAGGGTTGTACTCAATCAACGGTTCATAAATAAAGTAATCTTCGGGGGTATGCGGGTCAAGTCGTGGAATAACTTTACTACCTATCCAAACAGGTCTAACTATTCCATTGGTGCAGTTAATTCCTGGTGGATTGAGTAATTCTGCCTCAATTCCCGTTCGCATTTTTGCCCATTCCAAAACCTTCTTGACCGAACTGGGTGAAGCGTAAGGATAGGATTTTTTACCTTGCTCATTTTCAACTACAAAGGAATTGCAAAACTCGGTGATGCGCTTAATTTCTCTAGAGTCTGGAGAGTGTTCATAGTGGTTGCCAGTATGCCAGTAGAGTTTATCCGCAGCACAGATCCAGTTCTTGTCTGCATAGAGGGTTTGGTAAGCAATTTGAATGAAACTTACAACTGGATCTTGATGATTTGGAGCATCGCCAAGATTTTGTAGCTCTGCCAGTTGCGATCGCTGCGCTACTGCTGCGTGGATCTCCTGCTCTAACCGACGGATAAATTCTGGTGTTTCCATCTGCCCCAAGATTTCTTTGATGTCACTTGATTTATATGGTAAATCGGGGCAGATGTCGTGAGGGTTAATTCCAATAAATGCAATCCCCACCTCGTCGGCACAGTCCTGGCAGGTCTGGAGTTTCTTTAGCCCAGTGTCGTCAGCATCATGCAAAAAGATGATTAATCCTATACCTGAATCTTTGATAAGTTGGTATTGGGATGTGATTGTTTTCTTATCCCATGCACTGCCTTGAAACGTAATCCCAGCAAGACCATGTGCGCGACCAACTTCTACGCATCCCTCGCCTTCATGCTGAAGTAGTGCCGGGGTGACATTCACTGATTTAGCACAGGCAATTGCTTCATCAATGCGGTAAGCTTTCCAGGGTTCATCCCCTTTTCTCATCTCTGGAGTGCCATCTGGAAGCCTGTGCCATTGGCGGAAAGATTTATCTTTTCCCTTCTCTTTGATGTAATCTGCCCATTCATAGCGAATTACCCATTGGGTTTGTGAGTAAGGATAGATTGTTTGTGTTGCATTCCCTGGTATTCCCTTTGGGAGCTTGCAAGTTATGTTTTGAGTTTGGGGTATGTCAGTCGCCGCTTGGGTCAACATCACCAAGCTTGAGTCAAGGGGGATTGATGTTCCTTTGGGCTTGACCGTCTTAGCTTTGATTGGGTTTTTGTTTGGTGCTGCATTGAAATTAGTTTTTTGTCGCTCCGCCAGCACTTCATCCCAAGGTTTGATTGCCTCTCGGATGTCCTTGCACTCACAATTATTGAAGCATTGATACTTTCCGGTTTCTGGGACGATAGATAAGTTGTGCCCCCCGCAAACGGGGCAGATGTACTTGCCTTTTTCTTTGGCTGGTTCTAGCTGGTCTTGAAAATTTCGGATGTCGAAGGAGGCGAACGCCTCTGGCATAACGGAGCGGCCAACGCTCTCTTGTCCTTTTAAAATGGCTACCATTGTGAAATCCTTGTGAGGTAAATTGTGTGGGCTTTACCTCCCCTGAAGATTCACCAAAATTTTAATTAAATTTCTCTATAACCCGTTGTAGGAAGTTGTAAGAAGTACTAGGAACTGATAACATTAGGTTATAAAGAAATTTAATAGAGATAAAAATGATTGGGTGTCTTCTAGGACTGTTAAACAACTTGCAGCAAACAAGTTGAGTCTTGGGGAGGCATTCTTTTCTTATGTATATCTAGTGACATGACACTTAGAAAAGATGGACTAAGGGTATAGTCTTATTACATAGTAAATTATCTCAGCCAAAAAAAATAATAAATATCTCAGCTTTATAAAATAAAACAATTTATCTATTTTCCTCAAGCCAAGACATAGCAAAGCTTTTACAAGTTTTTAACTAACATTAAAAACCAGATAAATACCCCACTATATTAATACTATTAGTGTGACTAAAAATAATTCAATTTATTTATGCTGCCTCAACTTGACCTTAATCTAAGATTTTGACTGACTTAATACCTTGGCTGCATTTTGTCACTAATAGCCATCTTTTAGCCTCTGGTTCTAACGTGGGCATGATTCGGAAGTTGAAAATATCTGCCCAAGTTTCGATCCCGTGAGTGTTTGCAAAACTGACTTCAAGTTTCTTGAAGCGTACCCAATCGCGATCGCTGATAGCCGTCAAAACGGGGATAAATGTACTTAGTGGCATTAGAGTTGCTGTTTGAGTCAACATACCTGTTTTTATCTATAGCCTTTGAAAGCAATTCTACACCTAATACGCTAGTACGCAATTATCCTTGTGAATGCTGCTTATCCAAAAATTCCTGGACTAGCTCACAGATCACGGTGTCCATCGTCCGATTATTTTTAACGCACCACAGCTTAAATTCTGTGTGCATATCCTTTGGCATCCTTGCTCTAAGATGTGCCACTTCATCTGGTTTATCCCCTTTAGGTCTACCCACAATTACGCAATTACTCATAAACTCTACTTTTAGATTATCCACTTATAATCAGTAATTTTCATTTTTGCGTACTAGAGTTATAGCGTAATAGAGTAATTTGGTGTTATAGTGTGGCTATGGCATAAATGCCACGGTTTGACGAAGCCTGTATCAGATGGTTGAAACGGCAGAGTTACTTAATTAGCTACCACGCAAAAGCAGAGAAGGCAGAAACGCCAACGGCAGACAAGATACACGTATTCTTGGCGACTTCAGCCTGCAAATTTATTTTGAGGAGGATTTATGCGAGTAACAATCAGGCAATCTTTACACCCATTTATCAGCAATAAAGCGCAGGAATTAGGCATTAATGACCATGCAGAGGTCGTAAACTTCCTTTTACTCCAGATTTTGCAAAATTCGATGCTGGCACAGACTACTGCTACTGGGAGCCAAGATACTCAGTAGTGTTTCATAGATACGTTTCATGAAACAGTTTCAACGGTTGCATCAATGTTTCAGCCTCACAACAACCGTGAAACGCTACTTACACGAGCCTGAAACATGAAACATGAAACATGAAACGTTAGTTGATGATGACTACTTTTGCTTGTGACAGTGACGATAAAAAGTTGAGGGTAAAACGATATGTCAAGACCTAAAAAACAACCAACATCTATAAGCGCGGACGCACCCAACATAAACGAGGCTGAAACTATAACAGAGAAAGCATCAATGCCATCAAAAAAGGTAATTCATTTGATGCTAGATGCTGGACGCTCCAGTATTAAATATCAGGCTTTCGTTAATAACGAAACTGGCACAACACCAGTGATGAAGACCGAATCTTTGGTGTGTTGTGTGCCATCAGTACCATTTGGAGAATTAGGAGCTTTCAGCCTAAGCCGAGGCAAAGATGAAAACAACAAAGATGTTGTAGAGCATTGGGTTGTAGGCGACTCAGCTAGATTGCAAGGTAAGGAATATATAGCGATGAGTGATTCCGAGAATCACAAAGTACACTACTTCCCAATCCTTGCATTAGGCGCAATCGCATCTCTGCCGAATCTGCTTGAGTTGTCCACGGGTACAAGCAACAAGCGTAGAACCTTGCACATTCGTTTATCAACCCTCTCGCTAGCTTCTCCATTAGAACTAAAAAAAGCCATTGAACAATGCAAGTGGATAGCCGTAGATGGTGTTAGATACCGTCTGTGTTTCTCTAAACTTGGCTTTCTGGGATTTCCAGAGGGATATGGCGCATCACTTTGGGCAAGCGAACGCTTTGACGATAAACAGTTCCATACTTTTGATATTGGGTATGGTACAGCCACAATCAGCGAATACAGTAATCTCGGCAAATTACCAAAACGGGTAACTTGTAGTCCCAATGGTGGCGGTGGTGTCGCCACACTAATCAAAGAATTCTCTAGAGCATTGAGCAATACCGATTCTTCTAAAATGATTCGCCCCTCCCAACTGCGCGAGATTTTGGAAACTGCAACTGTTGGCGATAACGGCATAAGCGCGATTGCACCTGATGGCGAAGACATTGGGAGTGAGTTAGAGAACGCGATTCATTCATGGATGAAAGATTCTCCCTTGGCTTATGCCCTAGATGACATATCCGTGAAAGCCAGACGTAGCAAAGTAACTTTGTGTGGCGGTGCATTTGCGATCCCACCCGTGCAGATGTTGATCAAAGAAAGATTACTTAAATCTTGTATTCCAGAAAGTAATTTGTTGATCCCAGAAAATCCGGGAACCGTTGCTTTATCAGAAATGAAAAAACTTTACTTAGGAGAAACAACCGATGTTAACCAAGCGGCTTAATTACAACGTTCCTCAAGACTTGACTCCAGCCATCAGAATGCTTGCAGAAATGGATGGCACAACCCCCGCTTACTGGCTGAGAAAAGCTTTGGAGAAAGTAGTAAATGAAAGATTTTCTGTCAATAGCAATCATCAAATCAACTTAGGGGATTTGGAGGCGATAAGAGGTGAATAATATGATGAACAGTATTGTTAGCACAGAAGAAATCGTAATCATTCTGGCTGGTGTTGAGCAGACTTTAAGATTGATTCAAGCTACTCCCGAATACAGGAGACTGCAAACATCAGAGCATTTTACTACATCAAACGACTTGGTTTTGAATGATGCCATTCAATCAATATTTGAAGTTTTAGATGGCATTGAAAAAGTACAACTCGCTAACAGTTCTGATGAGTATTAATTGTGCGAACGCTTGCCCGGAGAAGAAAAGCGTTCACACAAACCAGCATCAGGCATTCAATCGATACACACATTAAGGATATCAAAATGGCGCACCCAGTAGGATATTACTCCCTCTCTCACGACAACGCACTGATTAAAGATATGTGTGAGACATGGGGGGAAGGACTAGAGAACATGAGCGAATCAGACACACTCTGGTTAATTGCAAAAATCGCTCATCAAGCATGGGTAGAGTGTGAATCTTCTAACCCTCCTAGCAACGAAGCGGAGTCAGTATTGAAACGACTGCATGAGTTAAAGCAATGGGAGAAGTTTGCACTGATTACCGCGATGGCACAGTGAGATGTACAAGAAGCAATTGTATTTAGCTTTGGCTGGAGTAAGTGTCTGCTTCTTGCCTGTAATCATCCCCTTAGTACCCAAGTTGGGGGCTTATGCAGAAGCCGAGAGATTAAAAGCCACCGAAGGATTAGAGCGTAAACGCATAGAAGAACGGGCTAAAACCAGTAATGCGTTATACGAGGCGGGAGTCATGCCCACAACTCGAAAACTGAGGATTACCAATTATTTTGACAGCAGTAAACGCAATCCCAGACCAGACACAACTCTTTATCAAGATGATGAAATTATTGATGTCTTTGACGCAACGGGTAGGTGCATAGGTCGGATTGAAGAAGGGATTTGGAAGTGGAAGCACAAAGCCAAAGGGATTTGTAAAACCGTTCAAAATATCAAACCAGTGAGGAGAAAATAATGGCGTTAGGTTCATCAAGTGCAGAAAGTAATAGCACTGGTAACAGCGATGGTAAACCTAAAGGTAAGAAGCGAACGCTTGGTGAAATCATAGATTTTTGTGCCAAGGCTGTTGTGATGATTGTCGGCTTACCCATTAGGGCAGCCGCCGCTATAGTCAATCAATTTGTTGCTAACGGCGGTGCGGGTCGTGCATTAGTTGGCGGGATTTTATTTATTGGTGGTTCTGTAATTAGTGCTGATTCAACTTGGCAATTAATCTTTCAAGGGCCGCCTGTTTGCCCGTGGTTTGAGCCGACTTGGAATTGGGTAAATGTGCCGTTTGCAGCGTTCAACCCTCTCTTTTACCTGGCATTCATAATTTCTGTAGGTGTTCAAGTAATCGAAGCCCATGCCTGAATGGCACTAAGAAAAGCTCTAAGCTATGCGGAATAGGCACTACAGATTTTAAAGCTATTGAACAGTGAAGGTTCAGGGATGGGATAGGCAATTGTCCTTGATGTAATACTGCGATCGCCATTGAG
>NZ_NOLK01000147.1:0-20536 GCF_002245985.1 Nostoc sp. 'Peltigera membranacea cyanobiont' 232 | reverse complement strand
GGCACAACACTTTATATGGAAATCCCTGCTTCAAACTCTTAAGGAATGAGGTAGAAGATTTTGTCATTGAAAAATATGGGTCGGATTATTTAAAAACTCAAAAGTGCAAAGCTGAATTATCAAAAATTAGTACAGAAATCCGAAGTTTGAAGCGAAAAATATCTGAATTAGAAAAAAGAAAAGAAGAACTTTTAGCAACCATTAATTCTTGACTGTATAAAAATCTCTTCTCACACTATCACCCATTTTTAGGTTAGATTGCCCACCTTACCCGCCCACCAACGCAATAGCAAGCGTTTTCGGGTGGGCTTTTACTATCCAGACCCACAGCTTCAGGCGTACTGCCTTAACCCAGATGAGCAATGCTGGTATTCCCTTGAGGGTAATACAGGAAATTTCGGGGCATCGGAATTTAGAACAGTTGCAGAGATATTTGGAAGTGACTGACGCTCAGGTATTGGGAGCGGCGGCGGCGTTGTCGATGTTGTCACCTGTGGCTAGAAATGGTGTAGAGCTAGACACTGATAAAAAGCTAGAAATTGATGCGAATAGTCCCCGTTAGGGGTAATAAGTTGTCGAAACTCAGGACAAATCTACTACCCAGACCAAGACACAGCAACGTTTTAATCCCCTTGCGGGGTAATAAGTCTTAGAAAATGGGACGGTTCCCACTGACGTTCAAACTGCGGTTGACAAGTTTCCATCCCCGTTAGGGGAAGAGGTTTAGAAAATATTACGTGGATTTTCTGACGACGCTCGTAGACCGTATCACGTTTCCATCCCCTTTCGGGGCAATGAGTTTGTAAAGTCTCAATATCGGCAAGGACGCAGGCGAGAAAGCGTTTCCATCCCCTTGCGGGGCAATGACTTTGTAAAGTTAACCCCTCCGGCACAAGCAAGACCACCAGTTCAAGGGTTTCCATCCCCTTGCGGGGCAATGACTTTGTAAAGTGGACTGTAGTCTTGATTTCTTCTGCTGTTATTTTGAGTTTCCATCCCCTTGCGGGGCAATGACTTTGTAAAGAGAGTTCACTTCTGGAAACCTTACAGAGATAGGGTTTGAGATACCCAAATCGACACCACTTTTTCTAGTGTCAATAACTCCCAATAAATTCTCAATAATTAGTGGATTTCACAGCTTGGAAACGTTGCTGTGTAAGCAATCGACACCAGTCAACGAAGTTATGCGGTTTTCAAGGTTCTGGCGAGTGGTGTCGATGAGCAATCAACACATCTGGAAAAAAGGTATAGTACTTTACCTATAAATGTCAATATTTTGTAAAAACCCTTAATGATTTGGGCGTGGATGTCGTTAAATAGTAGTATGACGACATCTCTTGAGAGGGGGCAGGGAACATCACCCATCATTTACCTCCAAAAGCCGCCTTAACTCCTGCTTTAAAACCTCCGGATCTGGCAAATAAAGTTGATATCTTGACACAAAAAGCTGATTAGAAATACCACCCGTCGCATACTCAACCAAAATCTCATCCTTATCTCGCGCCAACACAATCCCTATTGGCTCGTTGTCATCCTCCATATTCTCCTCAGCGCGAAAATAATTTAGATACATATTCATCTGTCCAATATCCTGATGACTTACCGCTTGCGTCTTCAGATCGATTAAGACAAAACACTTGAGAATGCGATGATAAAACACCAAATCCACAAAAAAATGCGTGTTGTTTAACGTAATTCGGTATTGCTGCCCAATAAATGCAAACCCCTTGCCCAACTCAAGTAGAAACTTCTCCAACTCAGCAATTAAACGATTTTCTAACTCACTCTCACGATAATTGCGGTCTGGTAAATCCAAAAACTCGAACACATAAGGATCTTTGACCACATCCCGCGCCGACTCGAACCGTTGCCCATCCTTAGCCAGTGCCAAAATCTCCGCCCGTTCCTTACTCAACGCCACCCGCTCAAACAAAGCCGAATCCTTCTGGCGTTTCAACTCCCGCACACTCCAGCGATCTTGGATGCACTGCTGCTCATAAAATGACCGCGCCAAATCATCCGAAATAGCTAAAAGCTCCGTATAGTGCGACCAACTCAATTTGCCAGACAGTGTTTGGCAATTCTCATAGTTCAAATAAAACAGACGCATATACTGCAAATTAGAACGGCTAAACCCCTTACCATACAACGCTTTCAAATCTCGTGAAAGCACCTGTAACAACTTACTGCCATATTCTGCCCGTTCCTTGCCCGCTTGCTCAAACTCGACAATATAACGCCCAATCTGCCAGTAAGTTTCTACTAAAACTGAATTAACCTGCTCAAAAGCCCGTTGTCGCCCCAACGCCAAACACTCACCAATGCGATCTAACAACTGCTGATATGAACCATCATTAACCGTTAAATCACTCATAACTCAAACCCCAACGAGAGCCAACTGCGTCTGAAATCTCCAAACAGTTGTAATAATGTAATTATGTAAATAAATACAAGTGTAATAATGTAATTTCTTACATTAGCTTTTTAGCTCCTCCTCAACTAGAGCAATCATATATTCCTTAATGGTGATGCCTTTTTTGGTAGCACGGATTTTAATCTCCTGGTGCTGTGCTGAGGTAACTTCAAAAGTGACTCGCTTGCTTTTGCCGTTGTTAACTTCTTCTGTCCCTGTAGTACTAGGAGTTTCAGCACCATTACGACTTTCCACCCACGCTGCTGCTTCATCTTTTACAGGCGTTTTCTGAACACCTGGCCTCAAGCTTAGTTTTTGTGATTTTTTAACTTCTGCCATGATTGGTTTCCTCCTTCGCCGCTAATATCTCCTCAACAACTGCTCGTACTTCATCACTGGCAGCACTTTTCGGGGCAGCTTCCAAAACAGTACTACCAATGTTTAAACACTCAGCAAATGCTACCCTTTGACTTATCTGTGCTTTTAACACTGGAAAGGGGTATTCTCCTAAAACTTCAGTTACTTCTCGCCCAAGAGCAGTGTTCACTATCTTTCTGTTGATTAAAAATGCTGCTGTTAGGTCTGGCTTATATATAGTGGCCTCTTGTACCAGTTCTACTACCTCATGCACTGCCCACACATCCAAAGGAGATGGTTGTACAGGAACCAGCACAAAATCCACTGCCATGATTGCTGATCTGGTTAAGTCAGAAACTCTTGGCGCACCATCAATGAAAACAAAATCATACCCCTGCGCTAGTTTGGGCAATTCTTTATGCAAGATAGGACGATCCAAACCAATAACGCTAAATGGAGCCTCACCATTACGTGCTGCTGCCCAGTCACGGGTTGAGCCTTGAGGGTCAGTATCAACAAGTAATACTCGATACCCTCTCATCGAAAAAGCATGAGCCAAATGGATAGATACTGTGGTCTTGCCACTGCCCCCCTTCTGGTTCAAAACTGCAATTTTCATAAATGTGTTTTTGTAAAAATGTAATTCATTAGGTGATGACAAATTCCAGAAAGTAACAATACCAAGCTTAATCCCTAAATTACAAATTTACAAATGCACAAAAGAGTATTAATACAAATGTAATTAATTACAAAAATACATTTATAGCTATCAATTGACCACTTTTACACGGTCTTTGTATCTCAGTAATGTAAAGCTAAATTAATTACAAGCTTATCTCATGTCTGTTGTGATCTCAAGGCAGGCTTGTTTGTTATTAGTAGAGTACATTCTCTCAAGAAACCCAAATTACACGGTTGTCGGCTCAATGCCAAAAAAGCGATCGCGTTAGCTCAATATATATAGGCAGTAATTACACGTAATGGCTCTTTCATTTAATGCGCTCGCAGTTTTGATGTCGGAAAAATTCTATATAATTCTACCGTAAAGGGTGATTATACGGAAACTTTCTGTATAATAAATAGTTGGGCGGGGGAAAGGCAGTATATGAGCAGCAATTCTGAGAGATGGCGGCGTATGGTTCAAGTATAAGCGGTACTCGAACGTACTTTGTTGTTAAAACGCGATTCTTTCGCTCTCTTCAATGGAAGGGAGCTTCGTAACATGTGCATTTCAGCAGGGAGGTTCGGATGAAAAACTTTGTTCCAACAAGTATCGCATTGGCAGGTCTTGTGCTGCTTGCTGCGTCCGCAGCGCCCATACACGCGCAATGTGCCGCGCCGAAGTATGTTAGCGGAGTTTGGAAGGCGAATGATGGGGGCACATACCACCTTCATGCCATCGGCAGTACCATTTGGTGGGTCGGAATGAGCGGTGACGACGGTCGTTCCTGGACGAATGCGTTCAAAGGTACGCGAAACGGCAATATCATTGATGGGGAGTGGGCCGACGTTCGCGGACAAGCGTGGGGACATGGAACGCTCAAGCTACGGATCTCGGGTACAACTTTTATGGAGAAGATCGACGGCACTGGCAGCGGATTCGGCGGGATTCGTTGGGGCCGTGGCGGATGTAACGACACGCAAGGCAACCCGGGGTAGTGTGAAGGTAGCTGCAACCAGGGGCAAACTCAACAGTTTAGTTTATATAAATTGATAAATATGTTTTCCGCCCAAGCAGCGATCGCTCTTGTTGGGTTAATCTGCGGCTGAATGCCAAAAAGCGATCACGCCAGATCAATATATATAGGCAGTAATTACACGTAATGGCTCAAAAGTGTAACGCTGCACTACTAGCTTGTTTATAATTTTTAACTAGACTGGTGTTAAGCATAATTATCGCGCAAGGATTTCAGATTTTCACAGATAGTGGCTGTACTGGGATGATCTACCCCCAACCTAAGTTCAGTAATTGCCAAAGCTTTTTGATACAGTGGTTCCGCTTCGCTGTACCGTCCTTGGGAACGATAGAGTAAAGCCAGGTTGTTGTAACTGGTGGCGACATCGGGATGTTCTTCTCCCAGCAGCCGTTGCCTTAGTTCTAAAGCTTTTTGATGCAGAGGTTCTGCTTCCGTGTACCGTCCTTGGTTACGGTAGAGTTCTGCCAGATTGTTGTAACAGTCGGCGACATCGGGATGTTCTTCTCCCAGAAGCCGTTGCCTTAGTTCCAAAGCTTTTTGATGCAGAGGTTCGGCTTCCGTATACCGTCCTTGGTTACGGTAGAGTACTGCCAGATTGTTGTAACTGGTGGCGACAAGCGGATGGTCTTCTCTCAGCAGCCGTTGCCTTAGTTCCAAAGCTTTTTGAAACAAAGGTTCGGCTTCCGTGTACCGTCCTTGGTTATGGTAGAGTGATGCCAGATTGTTGTAACTGCTGGCGACATCGGGATGTTCTTCTCCCAGAAACCCTTGCCTTAGTTCTAATGCTTTTTGATGCAGAGGTTCGGCTTCGGTGTACCGTCCTTGGTTACAGTAGAGTACTGCCAGATTGTCGTAACTTTGGGCGACATGCGGATGGTCTTCTCCCAGAAACCCTTGCCTTAGTTCTAATGTTTTTTTACACAGAGATTCGGCTTCAGTGTACCGTCCTTGGTTACGGTAGAGTGATGCCAGATTATTGTAACTGCTGGCGACATCGGGATGTTCTTCTCCCAGAAGCCCTTGCCTGAGTTCTAATGCTTTTTGATACAGAAGTTCCGCTTCTGTGTACCGTCCTTGGGATTCGTAGAAAAAAGCTAGATTGTTGTAACTGGTGGCGACAAGCGGATGGTTTTTTCCCAGAAACCGTTGCCTTAGTTCCAAAGCTTTTTGATGCAGAGATTCGGCTTCGGTGTACCGTCCTTGGTTTTGGTAGAGTACTGCTAGATTGTCGTAACTTTGGGCGATATTGAGATGTTCTTCTCCCAGAAGCCGTTGCCTTATTTCCAAAGCTTTTTGATACAGTGGTTCGGCTTCGGTGTACCGTCCTTGGTTACGGTAGAGTACTGCCAGATTGTCGTAACTGGTGGCGACATTCGGATGGTCTTCTCCTAGCAGCGATTGCCAAAGTTCTAAAGCTTTTTGAAACAGAGGTTCCGCCTCTGTGTACCGTCCTTGGAAAAAGTAGAGAAAAGCCAGATTGTTATAACTGTAGGCGACATCCAGATTGTCTTTTCCTAGCAGTCGTTGCCTTAGTTCCAAAGCTTTTTTACACAGAGGTTCTGCTTCGGTGTACCGTCCTTGGTTACAGTAGAGTACTGCCAGATTGTTGTAACTGGTGGCGACAAGCGGATGGTCTTCTCCCAGTAGCCGTTGCCAAAGTTCTAAAGCTTTTTGATACAGTGGTTCGGCTTCGGTGTATTTTCCTTGGGAATCGTAGAGTACTGCCAGATTGTTGTAGCTTTCGGCGACAAGCGGATGGTTTTCTCCCAGCAGCCGTTGCCTTAGTTCTAAAGCTTTTTGATACAGTGGTTCGGCTTCGGTGTACCGTCCTTGGTTACGGTAGAGTTCTGCCAGATTGTTGTAACTTTGGGCAACATCGGGATGCTCTTCTCCTAAGCGTTCTCTAGCAACTGATAAACATTGCTCTAACCAAGGTAATGCAAGCGCATATAAACCCTGTCCCGAATAAAATCTATCTAAGCCAACAAAGGGCCAAATTAAATTTTCACCATTGACTGCATCAATCAGATTTTGTGCTACCTCTGCCAAATGAGGAATAGCGTCTTTGACTGAACTAATAAATTCTTGAGTTGGCGAATCAGGAATTTCCTGTGCCAGTTCTATCATTACTTGACAGAAATTATACTTCTGCTCAGACGTAGTAGCTAAGTCGTTTTGCTTGTCTCTCAGAAATTCACGAATTAGCTGATGTAATTGATAAATTTCTTCACCCTGTAACAAGTGCAAGTTTTCTAGTTCAACTCTGGTATCTTCTAATTTTTCAAAGTCTTGCTCAACAGCAGCACGTTCCACCAGTGACCAAGGAATCGAAGCCAAAGCAAATAAACTTAGTAAACAACCTAACTGTTGAGCATCGTCACTTAATTCTGACCAACTCAACTCAAAAGCAGCCGCTACTCCTCGTTTGATATTTAAAGTCCAAGTGGGGTCATTTTCATTCACTATTAAAGAAGGATGACCCAGCCCTTTTGACTCTAAACGTCGTAGTAATTCTGTTAAAGATATCCGGCGCTTTTTGACATATCGCCCAACTAGTTGCAATGCTAGGGGCAAGTATCCTAAACGTTGACAAAGTTCTTGAGCTTTTTCCAATTCTTGGTTTTTCTTTTCTTCTCCAATCAATTGAGCTAGTAATAATAGTGCATCTGACTCTTGCAAAACTGACAAAAACAGAGAATCAGCTAAATCTAGTTTTAATCTGGTTGTAATTAGGACTTTAAATTGAGATGGTTGTGGTGGTAGGTAGGGTTTTATATCGCTGTAATTCTTTACATCATCCAGAACTAGAAGAGTATTTTCCTGATGCCAATGCTTCCAGCACCAACGAACTCGTTCTAGTAATTCCAGATCATCTGGGGGTTGCAAACCTAAATCTGTTCTTGCAAATTGTACGATTTGCAATCCAATGTCTTCTTCTCTTGCTCGTAGCCAGCAGATCCCACCAGGGTAATTATGCGACTGCAAATGTAACAGTGAATACTGGATTGCTAATTCTGTTTTACCAACTCCCCCCATACCTTCAACAGCAGCAATTACTACTTCATGATTGCGTTGTAACTGGTGGTGGAGGCGTTCTAATTGCCGCGCACGTCCGACAAACTTATCTGTGCTACTGTCAGGAATATTTTGCGGAAAACCTGTTGGTTTAGGAATATTATTCAAATTGATAACAATTTGATAAATCTGATGAATATCTCCTATTGTGATGTCACGACCAGCCCAAACATTCTCCAAAATTCTTTGTACAACTTGAAAATCTGGATGGTTAGTCATGCTTTTAAGCTTCTTGGTTTAAATTGCCCAAATCAATGTTTGTAGCTTTGATCCCTTTTAGCATTTCTTGCTCAACTGAACCATCGCGCGTGGCTTTTTGGCTGATATCTTGTGCTTTTAAATCGCCACTTACTTCAATCTCACTCAGAACTACCTGACGTATTCTTTCATCTTGTGCTTGTAGCTTCACGACTAATTCCTTCAGTTTCTGAGCAAACGCTTCATCAGCATCGATTTGGGTTTGCAGTTCATCTTGTAGCTTTGTCTTATTCACTTCTGTAGGTTGATTTTGTGCGCGAGTCAGCAGCCCTTCTGTTCCCTCTGCTTTAAATTTTTCACGGATGGTGTTTACCAATTGAGTAAATGTATCGGTCACACCTTTACCTAACGTTTTTCCTCCTTCCTTGACTGCTTCAGAGAAAAACAAGGATACAATCACTGCTGCCGTTAGAGGTTCTACCATCAGCTTGCACTTAAATTTAGTATTAATAGTGATATATACAAGCTTACTGTACAACTTTTCAGATTTTTAGGCTTATTTATAATACGAGTGTTCAAGCTACAAACAGGGTCGTACTAGTTACACGATTGGGCTATTTCGTGTAACAGATGGCTCAAAGTCCTAATCTTTCGTAACCGTTCCGGGGCTAGAAGAGCGATCCTCAAGTTTCCTCGCTTGAAAAATGGGCAGGCTACATCCCTGGAACTACGCCCGTTTCCTCAATTACTGCACCGTTCGCCTAATTTTTCAGCGTGTTGGTGGTCGCTACCGCTTCATCCACAAACTACTGCAAGACCACTTCGCCCAAATGGAGTTTAAGCAGAATGTTGACTGAGAAAGAAACTACAGTTAGCGTAGTTTACCGCCGCAGGCATCGCTCCCCAGCAAATACAAGCGATCGCATGATTGCGTCTCGTAGAGAGGAAAAATTAAACGAGGTAGAGGTGCGATCGCCACCGAAAAGAGCGGGTACGCCATCGCACAAGAGTATCTGCTTTCAAACCTTAGCTTAATTCCTTAAGTAGATGAGAGAAATCATTAAAAATGCATATACTGCAATTATCAAGCAATGAATAAACGAAGCTCCTAGTTTTAGACCAATTAGGAGTTTTTTTTATTTGTTATCCATTTCAGTTATGGGGTATATCACGAGAAGTAACAGCATTCATCCTCAAGGCTATTAATAATTGATTCTGTTGGTAGATTGAATGTCAATGTTGGGATTGCTATTGTGTATTTGTAAGTCAAAAACGTCTATCGAATTAAAACAATGAATATTCTTGCTTGGATTGTTTTAGGTCTAATTGCTGGTGCGATCGCTAAGGCTATCTACCCCGGTCATCAAGGCGGCGGAATCTTAGCAACAATCTTATTAGGAATTATCGGTGCTTTTGTTGGTGGTAGTCTCGGTGTATTCTTCAGTACAGGAACCTTGACGTTAGCCGCCCCCACTTTGAGCATTCCCGGTATTGCAGTAGCGGTTCTTGGCGCAATTGTCGCTGTTTTCTTGTGGAACTTGCTAAATCGTCGCAGTGCAATCTAAGAAATTAAATTGGAATTAATTAATCGTAAAAATCTCTTAACTCATTTCACTATATTTTGTCCCTGAATTGAAATAAAACAATAGCGCTTACCTATATTTAGGTAGGCGCTAATATTATTTGCGGCAACGTTTACAAGTTGTCTTAAGGGCGATCGCCCCCGTAAAATTCTTAGAGGAAAAATTGCACACTTGATGAGCGATCGCCTACGCACCCACAAAGTAAAATCCCCACACTTGAGGCAGGGACTATATGCGAATGGCACTAAGAAAAGCTCTAAGCTATACGGAATAAGGGCTACAGCTTTAAAAGCTATTGAACAGTGGAGGAGGAATCAGGCGGTCGTCCTTGATGCAGTGTCATGGAAGCGATCGCCCTGGCAGAAGTGAACCACGAGTTCGCAAACGCCGCCCAAAAGTTTACCCCTTGATGACAAAACCCCGGCATGAATTACGCAAGTAATTGCAAACTGCTTAAACCACAAGTGTTTCAGCTTTTCTTAGTGCCATTCGACCAGGGCCAATAAAACGGTTAAGAGTGAATGAAATACCGCCAAGCATTACTCCAATTGCGCCCAAGATACCGCCACTAGATTGCAGCGCCGTTACTGTCTCCATCTTCACTGATGAGTCTTTCCACAACCATGCTCCTGGCTCAACATCGAGTACTTCCCCAGGAGCAAGGTACTTTTCAAAGACATTACCGTAACCGTGGATTAAAAGCAGCCCTCCCTGTTGTTGACCAATGAAGCGGTCAATAAATAAACCACCACTACGGCTAAAAAAGAGGTTTGCCAGCCCTCGCTGGAAAAAGAAACTGTACTCAATATTACTGGTAGCGAGTAAAAACTGATGTTCGCGCACGTCCACTGTCTGTCCACGCTCTAATTGCAGCACCACAATCTGTCCAGGTGCCTCACGAGAGAAAGCAATATTCCCTGGCCCATGTGCTTCACTGATAAAAATTTGCAGTCCGGCAAAGAAACGCTTGGCTGCCCCTTTTAAACCTTTGACACCAAGGCGAACATTCGGATGTTTCCACAGTAAAATATGATGCTCAAAGTAAATCGATTGCTGTTGCCCTAGATGGACATCTACTACAGGTACTACTTCTCCTTCAATTCTCAAGGTCAAGTCACCAGAATGAAAGATTTCTTTCGGATTTTTTAATTCAGGTATCGGTTCATTACTGAAGTCTGGCATAGTCTTTAAAGGATCGATGGTTGTTTTATAAATCATTTTCTCCCAAACTCCAATTGTTTTACGCGGATATGAGTTTGACCTCGACTACACAGCACGGGTGCATTAGGATTGTCAAAATTCCGAGTGTGGCTTGCGTTCGTCTACTCACTGCGTTTGATTAAACAGGGCGGATTCTACCAAAGAAGCACCTAACGAGTAACAACCGCTACGAACATCCTCTGGTACTGACAACACAGCTACATTATGGGGAGAGGTAAATCCCTCTTTGAAATCAATGCAACTTTTGACAATTGTCCATGAATCTGCAATAGCTGTGGGTAACTGTTTGTCAAATCCATGATTTGTATAATTTTGATATTGCTCTTGTAGTTTCTTCAAAGATGCTAAAAAACGCGCCTTTTGTTTGGCGTGTGACTGGCGGATCTCACAAATATTACGAGCTGCTGCCAATGTTTCTTTCTCCTGGAGTTTAGACTAAAAGCGATATGAGAGAACGCAAATAAAAAGGAATTAGAGGTTAAAAATACTATCTTGTCAGCCTTAAAGCATCCCTGACCTTTAACAATTATTGTGTAGTATGCCTGTGAGACAAGAATACAATAATGATAATCGAATAGGGGGGTGGGAGAGGAAATGCCTTCAATAGAAGAAGTTTGGCGACTTTACTTGCGTCGCTTTACCGTTGAACACTGGTATCGTTTTTTGAAACAACGCTTACATTGGACTGTTCCCAAGCTAGGCACTCCTAAACAATGCGAGCGGTGGAGTGACTTAATGCCTTTTATGACTTGGGAGTTGTGGTTAGCTCGTGATATTGTGACTGATAATCCTTTACCTTGGCAGAAGTCACTCGATAATTTGACTCCTGGACGAGTCGCTCAAACTATGGGTGGAGTTTTTGCGCTGATTGGTACTCCAGCCCTTCCACCCAAACCTCGCGGAAAGTCCCCTGGTTGGGAAGCAGGAAAAAAGCGTCACCGTAAAAACCGATGCCCGATTGTTAAAAAAACAGTAACACGACCACGTAAAGAAGCATCTGTTGCTGTTTAATACCTTAGATTATTCATACTTTTGCTAAGTCTCTGATTAACTCAGCCCTGCTGGGTCATTTTGTATGGCTTAGTCTAAACTCCAGACCTCTACCGTTGCACTGGCATCATTGCCGAAGACATCGACCAGACGAACTGCGATCGCACGTTTCCCGCTCGGCAGTTCTGGGCTTGCAGCCATAGTTACTACAGTTGATGCCTGTTTCCCATTACCTCGAATAGCCTGCCAAGTAGAGCGGAAGGTTTTACCGTCGTAATCCCAATCAATCGCCCAGTAGTCGATGAGCGCAGCAAAGTTGTCCTTAATAACCTTACGAAGTTCCACCTGTTCTGCTTCTGGAATGGGATAGTTCATCAACACATAGCGGTCAATCTTCAGAGTAATGACTACTTTGCCATCGCCAGCATTGCTCACTTCTGGCTTGCTAACTTTTAGATAAGGCTTTTCATGGAATGTAATTTTGTCCCGTAGACTATCTAACTCGTCTTCATTCTTAGCCTTCCTAAGATAGTTGTAGATTTCTGGGGGAATGGTCAGGGGCTTGATGTTAACCTTGAGCGGGGTTCTCAACGCCGCTTTTCGGTTCTCTAGTTCGGTGTTGAAATTGTAGTCATAATCCCAGGCCAATACTACTAGCGTTTTGTAGCCTGTACCGTCGAGAATTTCAGCCTCTTGAGCCAGTTCGATTACTTTTTTGGCAGTCACAGGTCTGTCTGGATAGCCTACATACACCAATTCAGGTTCTTGCCCGTCGGGGGTGTGGCTTCCAAGGTCGGGGCGATCGCTTCTGGGTGCTGCTCCGTATAGCTTAAGGATAATTCGCTGCATTTCATTGATTTTGCTACCAGATAGATAAATCATGTGGCGCTGGTAGTTGCCTATGTTTTCTAGTAAGAAGGGTTTAGCGCCCTGATTAACTAAGCGATTACGAGAAACTTGGATACCTACTTTGTCAAGGTTGCAACCAATCCAGCGACGGTTGAGTTTTTCTGCTACTGCCATTGTTGTGCCACTGCCGCAGAAGAAATCAGCGACTAGAGAATTTTCATTGGATGAAGTTTGGATGATACGTTCTAGAAGAGCTTCTGGTTTTTGGGTAGGATAGCCAAGATATTCATTTGCCTGAGAATTAATTACATAAATATCATTCCATAAATTTTGAATAGGCTGCCCTTCGTACTCATCTAAAAAAGTCTTTCTTCTAATTCTTTGTGATTTGTTAGAAGGAAAATATAATTTTCCTTTACTATCCCATTCTTCCATAGTTTCCATTGAAAATGCCCAACCTTTAGCAGGCGGTTTATATCCTTTGTATTCATAAATTAAACTTGAGCTTGGAGTAGATGAAGGATTAGTAACTGGGTCACGACTGTAAAGCCTTCCATCACCATCATCATAAACAAATCTCTGTTTGATATATTCCTTAACTTCTTCTGATGCTTTTGATTTAAGTGGATAAAATATAAAATTATCAGATTTCTTAAATAAGAATATTGTGTCAGTTACAGCACCATAACTTTTAGAGTTATTAAGCGCACCACCACGACGCTTCCAAATAATTTCGTTGACAAAATTTCTAGTGCCAAAAACTTCTTCAAGAAGAATTCTTAAATGACTGTTTACTCGCCAATCACAATGCACATATATACTTCCAGAGTCACTCAATAATCTTTTCATCAACTGCAAGCGTGGATACATCATATCCAAGTATGAATCTATACCTGTTTCCCATGTATCAGTGTATGCTAGTCGCTCAATTATGCTAGCTTCTTTTTCAACTTGCTGACCCTCTATAGTCATTTCGTAAGAGTAATCAGCATCACTATTAAATGGTGGATCAATATAAATTAAATCAATTTGACCAGCATAGCCCTGAGACAAAAGTGCCTGCATTGCAAGTAAGTTATCGCCCCAGATTAAACGATTTGCTTTGAACTTATTCATCTCATCAAATATCATAATATATTCATTTAGTCTAGATTTTATTTATTAGCTACTTCCGTACTCTGGAGTTACAAATAAAGGAATATTACCCTGATCCTGTTGAGGATTAGGAATTACAATTTCAGCAGTTTGGAACTCAATATCTCTGGGATTGGGAGCGCGTTTTGGCTTTGTATCCCACATCATTTTTACTGAATCTTTGCGTCTGCCTCTTGTTAGTTCACTCATAATTCCTCCTAAATATTCAAACCTAATTCACCATAAAGCCCAGCAATCAGCGCCTCTCGTTCCATTCGCATTATTGGCAGTAGCGCATTAAAGGAAGCACCTTCATGTGTTTCAAACACACTTTGTTTGAGAATGATGTACTCCCACTCTTGAGGCTGCGATCCCGGCGGAGTTACTGTAGAAGCAGCCTTACACCAAGCAACAGCAGCCTGAGCCTTCAAAGCTGTGCTGGGGTCGCCTATAAGGTGGTCGCCCTTTGTCTCAAACAAAAATATCCGGTCAGCAGTTTTAACAACAAAATCTGGCTCATACTTGCGCTGAATTCCTCGGTCATCTCGCCACGCAATAATCAAATCGTGCTTCCGGTCTAGCTTGGCAAATGCTAAAACTTCCGGTGATGGATTCAGCAGTTTGCTGATAATCCGCCGCTCAAACCCCCCCTTAACCGTCTGCACAGCCTGATAAGGATAAATGCAGCGCTGTACAGCTACCATGTTTGACTGTCGCATCAATAGCCGAGAGACATCAGACAGTTTGCGCCACACTGCCCCAGGCTGATATTGCAAGTCACCTGTCGCCCGTGCGATCGCAGAACGGATTTGTTTAACGATAAAATCAACTATCTGCTGACTTTGAAGAACTATATAGTTCTCAGGGTCAGTGAAATCAATGTCTTCGGTGAATAGCCAACGGCTGACATATTCATCTGCTAAAGCGGCAATCTCAGAACTGAAGGCGGTTAGGTGCATCATCTTACCTGACTGTGTAACCGTCCTAGCTATTTGCTGTAAGAAAAAGTTGTAGTCAAAGTAATCGTTTTCTAGTACCCAAGTCTTAGCCTTCGTTTCTGTCTCAACGTGAACATCAGTTATCAACGTCTTAGCTGACATCTGTTTTTGTAATGAAAACTTGACTGGGTAATGCCCCAAAGAATTCACTTCAATATCAGCTAAGTTAGGGATAGGGGTATTGTCAAAAATTTGTATAGGCCAGCAAATGTCATACTTGGGAATTCGTAAAGTATCAGCATCTACTACAACTAAATCACCCGCGGCCTTTTGTCCCGAACTGTCACCTGAGCCAACAGTGTAACCCTGCGATCGCAAGTAGTTCTCGTAAAAGTCCTTAAACTTGGGGTGTTCCACCAGGAACAAACAATCAAAAGCGTTGCTGGGCTGTTCCCGGTTGAGAAGTTGCTGCCGTGCTTCTTTCTTTAGGTCTTGAATCTGGTCATACTCAGGTTTGTAATCTGGGAACATCACCCGTAGACCACGCCCAACAACTTGCTCCAGGAGTAGGTCAGCTTCACTGGCTCGGAGCATGACAATTACACAAATGTTATGACGGTCAAAACCTTCTCGAACTGATAGCACCGACACTACCACCCGCAGGGGTTTATTGCCGTTGTCGATGTCTTCTAGCTTTACCTCAGCAGTCTTATAATCAGCGTCTTTTAAGTTGGAATGGTAAACCACCACGCGCTCACTGTCGTAGTAGTTGCCATCTTCATCAGGCAAGGCGGCGAAGTGTTCACCCACAAGGTCAGCAACATCTGTTTCCTCAGCTAATACCAGCATTACAGGCTTGCGGTTAATCCCATTAACTTTAAATTCCTGTGTCAGCTGCTCTAGTTTGGATTTGCCAATCTCCAGCATGATTTTCTGACCACGGGACAAGCCAATAATTTCACCCCGCTTTCTCCCTATAGCTGGTGTGCGTTCTGCCCTAAAGTCCAAATCAGCTAAGTTAGCCCCCTGGCGCTGTTCCAAGAATAGCTGCTTAACCAGCATATCTGTTGAAGCTTGGGGTAAATCGTAGTCATAGACAATATGAGGGAAGTAGTCTTTATTGTCTCCACTGCCATAAAAGGGAGTTGCTGAAAAATCAATCTGCTGAAAAACTCGGTATGGTGCTGACTCATGACGCTCTTGTTGGCATTGCTTTAAGAAAGTCATAAACCGCCGCCAGATTAGCTCCTCATCTTTTCCTGTTTCAGAATTGGGTCGTTTGGTAGCGTGGACGTGATGAGCCTCGTCATTAAGAACGCAGATATCAGGATATTCAGTCAGCAAGTCTGCAATAATTTCTGCTTTGGGAATTTACTCACGTTCCCCCATAAATTCTTCCCACAGTGACGGTTTATCCTTCGCAAACCGGAACTGCTGCCAGTTTGTCACCATTAAAAACGCGCCATCAGTGAGAGTAAGATTTTCTCGAAAGTCATCGGGGGTATATAGCTCATAGTAAAAGCGATCGCGCCATCGCGTACCAGGGGGTACAAACAACGGCTGGCTTAGGTCAAATTCAAGAGACACTAAAATTCGCTTCTGTACTTCCCGTCCAGGAGTGACAATCAAAAAACGGCTGGTAAATAAACCAGGACGCTCATCGTTTAGAGCATTGAAGTAGTGCCATACTATGAGCGCATTTAACACCCAAGTTTTACCGCTACCCGTTGCCATTTTTAAGCAGTATTTGGGGAAGCTAATCGGGTTTAGTTCATCCTGCAAAGCCTTTGAGCGAGTAACCGCTTGAACTGTAGGACTTTCAGGAGCAAAATTCTCATACAGCTGGTAAGGGTTTTCAATCCCTAAAATTTCATGGCAGTAGATGATAGTTTCAATCGCCCGCTGCTGGCATTGATGGAACTGTGGCCCGTCTCTGTCCTCTTCAAACCAGTAGCTCAAAAGTTCTGATGTAGTCTGTGTAACACCAGCCCAGCCCGTATTTCGCCATCCTTCAACCTCACCTTGCAGCAGGGTCGGAATCAGTAGCCCTATAGTGTTGGCAGTATTTGCTCTGCGTTTGGCTTGCACCATGTAGTTATCCCCTGAACTAAATCCAATTACTGCGATAAGCCGTAGGCATGGCTTCGCTTACCGCTCATACCAAAACTGAGCAAACAATTAATTCGGCAAATACTTAGCCAACAAATCTTGACCCTCGCCGCCCATCTTCTCCAACATCCCCTCAATCTTCTCCATCGCTAGCGGCGACGGCGTTGATCGTCCATTTTCCCAACGATTAATCGTGGTATAAGTAACGCCTAGAGTGGCTGCATACTGTTCTTGCGTTAGCCCAGCCAAAAGCCGCAAATCACGAATGATTCGCCCCACCTCTGGCTGTTTAATGGCCAAGGGTTTTTTGATAGTCATTTAATGAAAGAAACTTTACCTTCTAGCTTAAGTAGCCGATGCTATATTATTTGCTACATATTAACCATGCGAAATTGCCGCTTACATCAGTGAATACGCGCAATTTGTGTTTTTATAGTAAAATTTCTTGCTTGAATGAAGGGGAGTTTTTTAAGTGATGTGGAACTTAAAATCAAGCGAGGAAAAGTTGCTATGAGTGCGATGTCTCTACGCACTCCATCACCCCAACTACTAAAACAAAATCCCCGCACTTGAGGCGGGGACTGTGGCTTTCTCTAAGCAGTTTTATCAATGCAAATGTACTATAAACGGTGGCGAAAGACAAGCGATCGCCCTGCGGTAAATGCTTGTCTACGCTGTTTGGTAAGAGAACTTACACAAGTGATCCCACTCAGGCGTAGCCAGCCGTTAGGCATCGCCTATGCGTCACATTTAAAAGCATCATTCATTCTTGCCTCAAAATCAAGTCTAAAGATTAATTTAATACCTAATTTTTAAGAATATTCCCAGTATTATTACTAGTTTACAAAAATGATTTTGTCTTAATATCTTATGAATACCAGAATGGCGATCGCACGTCCAAACTTTGTAAATTTCATCACCGCCCTCGCCGCTATTCCCCTCCCACGGGATCTCACCGATGAGCGGGACGTACTAAAGGCAGGAAGAAAATCGTGTATAGGGCATGGTTTTGGACGGTTCTATGCTCAGTTAACTAAAAATTATAAAATTAGAATATTTGATTGATTTGATACTGGTAATGGTGCAAAATGTCCTAATGGTGTGGATTCGAGTTTTATAGGTTTGCCCAATGAGCTTGAGACAGGTTTATCACCAAAATAATCGTAAATCCTTACTTACTATTGGAGGCATAACTATTGTTGTCAGCCTATTTCTTTGTTTAGTAATGGGGATGTTTCTGCCAACTCTAGCATCCAGTTTTATTTTATTTATAATAATTGGTAGTTTTCTAATCGGAGTTGCAAACACTGAAATTGTCATTTCACCAGAAGGGATTGAGTTGCATCAATTCGGCTTTTGTACTAGATCCCCTTGGAGCAATGTAGCGAGTATAGCACCATTTCAATCAGGTAACGTTTCGACACAAGCGATTTACTTCCATCAGCCTGCTAAACAATTCTTTAAACTACTTCCGTTCCAGCCAGTTACTTCGATTAAAATGATTCCACTTTATCAATTTAGATTTGATGCCGATAGTAAATTAGGAAGAGATTTACGATTGTATAGACCTGATCTGTTTAATATTTGAGTTTTGAGAATATTAAGTTTGTTCTGATTTTTGAGGTTATTTAAATAGTTATCAGGCTATATTCTTTTGGTGTTTTACACTCCTGGTAAATGCTGGCAGTTTCGCGTGATTAGCCCCGATGGTTCAGTGTTTGGTTCCCAACAGATTTTTTACACTCCTCAAGCTGCACTCTTAGGCTGGTACCAGTTGGGTTGTTGGTGGCGGTGTTTAAGCGGGATTGATGGGGTGCGATCGCTCTTAAAGCCCAGCATAGGCGATCGCGTTCTTAGAGGAAATGTAGTAGACAGGCGTAGCTTGCCGCCGTAGGCGATCGCCCCCTCGCACCCCTACAGTTGCTCCATCTTCACACCTGCCACTTCCATCATCACCGTAGTAATCGGCACAAGCCGCCCCACAGTCGTGTATAGGTCATAGTTTTAGTTCCACCATTAAAATTATTTAGTACAATTGTATTATTAAGTTGATATAGAAAATTGAGTTATGCACCTTCTGTGGTTTCGTCGAGACTTACGTTTGACTGACAACGAAATTGTCACCTTAGCGTCTGCCAATAATGCCGCAGTTTTACCATTCTTCATTATTGACCCTTGGTTTTATCAATGGGTTGATGTCGGTAAAGGGCGGGTGCGGTTTTTGTTTGAGTCTTTAGAGAATCTAGATAGCAAGTTACAAAAATTAGGCAGCAAACTAATATTATTTGAAGGTAATTCTGTAGAGATTATACAAGAATTAACTCAACAATTAACACAGCAGGGACATAGACCAAAACTCTACTTAAATCGTGATGTCCAAGTCGAGTATGGTATTAGCCGAGATAAAACCGTAGTTAATTTGTATCAAGCATTAAATCTCGATTATCATCTGGGACTAAACAACTTTTTACAATCACAAGATAAACGTGAGCAGTGGTTTAACGAGTATTACACATACCAGAGACAATCTATTTATCAAACTCCCACTAATATCAACACTCCATCACTTTCTCTAAACGTACCCCAAATTACATTTTCTGAACTCAAACATAAATATCGTGCTTTTTTGCAAACACAGGTATATTTTCTTGGTGGAGAAACACAGGCACAAGCTACATTAAATTCATTTATTAAAAGTAGATTTAATGGTTATCATTGGAAACTTTCACGCCCTTGGTTAGCACAACAAGGAGCAACATCGCATTTATCACCACATCTGACTTTTGGTACAATTTCAACTCGCATTGTTTACCAACGTACTAAAGCACGGGCAGCAGAACTTACAAATCAGCCCAAAGCAGAATTTTCCTTAAAAGCATTTCGTGACCGTCTACGCTGGCACGATAGTTTTACACAACGCCTTTATTTTTACCCAGAAATAGCTTACAAAAACCGTTATCCAGAATTTGATGAATGGTATACACCCCTAGAGTTAGCACCAGAAAAACAAGAACTATTTCATGCTTGGCAGGAGGGAATGACAGGCTTTCCCCTAGTAGATGCCAGTATGCGACAACTAAAAACTATGGGTTGGATGAACTTTCGCATGAGGGCAATGTGTGCAACGTTTTTAACTATCAACTGTGGTATTTCCTGGCATCACGGTGCTAGACATTATATGAACTATTTAGTAGATGGAGATTTAGCAATTGATAATTGGCAGTGGCAGATGCAATCAGGTGTTACTAATCCGCTTAGTGATACTTTTCGCATATATAACCCAAATAAGAATATTCAGGAAAAAGACCCAGACCTCAAATTTATTTACTATTGGATAAGCGAACTAAAAGGGTACAGCCTACCAGAAATTATTCAAGGTAAATATATTGGCACTAGTTCTTATCCACAAACTATTTTAGATTGGGCTAAAACCCGCAAAGTTAACGGTAAAATCATCTCTGACCTTCGGAAAAAAGTAAGAGAAAGATTAACTCTCCAAGGTGGAACAGAATATGAAAGTGCAGTTGCAGCTAAAGAAACAGTCAATAAATACTGGCAGCACAAAGATAGACAGTACAAAGAATTCAAGGAATTAGAGGCAGAACTAGAGTAGAAAAGAAGAAGGATAGCGATCGCACCGAAGCGTGTGAAATTCGGGCTATGCCCATAAAAAATACAAGCGAGGAAAAATTAACTGCTTTGAGCGATCGCCCTTGGTGATGATGCATCGGCTGCTTAAGCGCCAGAATCTTACTTTTTTGAGTAAATCTCAGTGCGATCGCCACCGAAAAGAGCGGGTACGCCATCGCACAAGAGTATCTGCTTTCAAACCTTAGCTTAATTCTTTAAGTAGATGAGAGAAATCATTAAAAATGCATATACTGCAATTATCAAGCAATGAATAAACGAAGCTCCTAGTTTTAGACCAATTAGGAGTTTTTTTTATTTGTTATCCATTTCAGTTATGGGGTA
>NZ_NOLK01000146.1:0-20802 GCF_002245985.1 Nostoc sp. 'Peltigera membranacea cyanobiont' 232 | reverse complement strand
CAAAAAATAAATTATTCAATTTGTCTACTCAACTAGACTTCTTTCTTCCTTGTCTCCCTTGTCTCCCTTGTCTTCCTTGTCCCCCTTGTCCCTCTGCGACGGAATATTTTTTTACTTGGAAATCCCTTATTACCCTACGAATGAATCTGAGAAAACGACATCTCAAGCAAGAGAAGCAGCTTTAATTCAAATTTGGCAAATTGGCATCCAATGTTTTGGGGTTACAGGTTTAATGGAGATATCAACACAACGGGACAGTAAAGAAGTTGTACGAGGGATAAGATCAAACTTTCCGCTTCTGGTGTCCCGACTATGCCAGTTGTTAATTGAGTGCTGTAGAACCGCTCTACATGATTGATACAGCATTTAACCGAGTTCAGTTCCCGCTCTACAACTGGCTAGAATTGAAAAAAACCAAATAGAACCTCAGAAGATGTAGATAGCCGGCAATAGTTACCTACACACCTGAGTAGGGTGCCAGGGCTAAAGTTTTGGTACTATCACCAAGGAGAAGGCGATCGCACAGGTTCAACAGTTCTAACTCAGTAGAGGTTTGTCGCATCAGCCGCAGGAAATGCCCTTCAGCGTCAACACTCAGAGCAATGTAGTTGAGGAACATTTTCAGGTAGCCGGCGCGCGATCGCTCTGGCATATTTGCTGCTGTTGGGGTTTGCCATAAACGATCGATATAGTTGCGTACCTCTATTAAAGGAACGGGCACAATCGGCTCAAAACGCAAAGCCTGCCGAATTTGACTAAAAATCCAAGGATTGCCGATTGCCCAGCGTCCCACCATCACACCCGCCGCGCCTGTTTGAGAAAGCACTTCAATCGCAGTTGTCGCAGAGTAGATATTGCCATTGGCAAGCACTGGACAATTGACTCGTCTGACTGCCTCAGCAATCAAATCATATTTCACTGCTCCGTGGTACATATCTTTCACCGTGCGACCATGCAAACTCAGCAAATCTATGCTGTGGCGATTGATGGTATCTAGAATTTCGTAAAAGGTATCTGTATTTTCAAAGCCGAGGCGCATCTTGACGGTCAAAGGTCGATCGTTGACTGCTTGCCGCAATTCTGCCAAAATCCGATCCACTTTTTCTGGTAAGAGAAGCAATCCACCCCCAACATTTTTGCGATAGATTCTAGGTGCTGGACAGCCCATGTTCAAGTCAACTCCAGCAATGTTATAGCGACAGAGATCAATTGCTGTTCTTACTAAGTCTGGAATACTTTCGCCGATCATTTGAGCAAAAACGGGGCGACCTGTGTCGTTTTCGGTGATTGCTGTCAGAATGCTACGATTAAGCCGTGAGGTATCATTGACGCGGAAATACTCGGTGAAGAAGTAGTCAGGGCTGCCGTACTGGGCAATGACCTTCATAAACCAGAGGTTTGTCACGTCCTGCATCGGTGCAAGAGCGGTGAGAGGTAGGTATGGATGGAGCGATTGAGGGAGCGATACCTGGGACGACATGGAGATGAGAGCGTTCGACAAAGCATCACTGTATCAAAAAATGGAACTCCAGTATTGACTAATAAGTAAATTATTATGCCAAATATTATTTCAACTACAGATTCTCTAGTTCACAATCCCATGCCAAAATCGACAATTATCCGTTTGGAGAATATTTATAAAATATATGGCAGTGGTGAAACTGAGGTTAAAGCACTCAACAAAGTCAATTTGACTATCAATGAGGGTGAATATTGTTCAATTATGGGGCCTTCTGGTTCGGGTAAATCCACAGCCATGAATATTATTGGCTGTCTAGACCGACCCACAGGCGGACATTATTACTTAGATAATATTGATGTAGCGCAGATGGACGATCGCTCGTTAGCGCACATTCGCAACAAAAAGCTGGGGTTTGTCTTCCAACAATTCCATTTATTGCCCCAACTCACAGCATTAGAAAATACGATCCTGCCAATGTTGTATGCTGGTGTGAATCCCAAAGAAAGAAGCGATCGTGCAACGGTTGCATTGACGCGGGTAGGTTTAGCAAATCGCCTCAACAATAAACCAACTCAACTATCTGGTGGACAACAACAAAGAGTAGCGATCGCTCGGGCGATCGTCAATCGCCCTGTAGTACTCCTAGCCGATGAACCCACAGGCGCACTTGATTCGCGTACAACCCAAGAAGTCTTAGATATTTTTAGCGAACTCAATGCCAGTGGAATCACCGTTGTTATGGTAACTCATGAGCCAGAAGTTGCCCGCCAAACCCAGCGCATCGTTTGGTTCCGCGATGGTGAAGTGGTACACTCCAACCTCACCCCAGCCGACTTGAGTAACCTTTCTGTGTCATAAATTACAGCAGTTTTCTCTGGGGTTTTGATTTGATTACAAACTCGACGTTTTACCAGTTTCTGCTTGCGTTGCGATCGGCTTCACATCGGTGTAACCAAATTCACCAGCTATTGTCCGAAACACTGACATTTGTTCTTCAAAATCTAGTCCTTCAATTTGGGAAACCAAATCATTAATCACCTTAGCTGGCTGGTAGCTAGCAGGTAATCCAACCACCTTATCTCCCATAGCTACTGCCCAAGCATACCAAACTAACAACTGGTTGTTTTCTTTGATCGCCCCATAAGCACGAGAATATTCTGTATCTTTGCGGTTAACAATATCCCGCATAATATCTAGTTGCTGCTCATCGGATAATTCAAAATAATCTCCTAGTAAAAGTGGTGCTAATTCTGGTTCAGCCGCAGCAGGAGCAGCTGGCGTAATTGAATCACCCATCTTTTTATAAACAAGATAGAACCAAGCTAATTTGGCATCGGTATCTAAGGCGTTAAATGCGTCCACCAATTTTTGAGTTTCATTACTCTGGGCTTGAGAAATAGTTTTGTCGTAACTTGCAGTCATAATTTTGTCTCCAGCGAAATTTAATGCACCAAACTAAGTGTTACCAGAGTTTGAGTGTCAAATTCTAGTACCGATAGAAAGAGTTAAATTACTTGAAAAATCTAGCTTTAATCTACCTTTTAATAGAGGTAAAAGTCTCTCTGAAGGAGGCAATGAAGTGGCACATTAACTTGTTACTGTTGTTACAGCAATAAAAATTTACCTTAAGGTTTTTAGTTATGTCTGATAAAGCAAAGCCCAATTTAGATGAAGTAAAGCCCAATTTAAATGAAACTTCCACCCATGATGCCCAATTAGCTGCTGATAGCATAGCTAGTGGTGAAGAAGAAGCACCAAAGGTCAATTTTGATGCTGATTATGCAGCTGCACAAAAATTCAGCGTTAGTGAAGTCGATCGCACTGGTAAAGGTGCAGCAGCAGCCGAAGCAGCAACTGCACCTAAATATCAAACCTCTACACCACAAGAAACAAAAACTCAAGCGCAGTCAACTGGTAATCCTGACGATTATCTAGAGTTAGCAAAGGAAGTTGGCAATTCTAATACTGAGGGTGTAGCTAGTGTCAGTGATGAACTAGTAGAAAAAGCTTTGGAAAAGGGTCAACCGAAAAAATAACTTTTCCTAACCCAACCTTTAGACATCTGGTGGAAAAGAATGTAGAGACGTAGCTGTGCTACGTCTCTAAAATATTTATGGATAATGCATATTTAATTTATAGAGATTGTTTATTAACTAACAACCATTCATTACTTCTAGCAGTTCGCTAGGTTGCTGAATTAAATAATCTGGATTTTGTTTGGCTAGTACTTCCGGCGAGTTAAAACCCCAAGTTACTGCAATAACTTGGATATTTGCTTTCTTTGATGCTTCTATATCTCTGGTTTCATCTCCGACATAAATAACTTCTTCAGGTTGGAGTTGCTTTTGCTTCAATACATTATTGATTATGGTTGTTTTGCCAAAAATCGTAATTCCTGAGTAGATAAAATCAAACAGGTGATTTAAATCATTGATGGTGAGAAACTGCGTAACATTATCTTTAGAATTAGAAGTGATAATGCCGAGTTTATATCCTTGATTTTGCAGTTCTATTAATGCTTCTTTAATTCCCGGAATTGGTTTTAATTCTGGGATTTTGTTTTTTAATTCTCCTTTAACTTTTTTAACTAGAAAAGGTATTTTAAATAGAGAAACTCCTGAGTACTTAATAATTTCCCTCGATGTTAAGTTTTTAAGGAGGGCTAATTGCTCTGGACTTATGTGTATAAAACCAAAGTCTACAGCTAGACGATTGGCAATACTTACAAGGGCATCTACTGTATCAGCAATAGTGCCATCAAAATCAAAGATAATTACTTTCGGGGTCATTATTTGCCTGGATGCGTCAAGATTAGCTAGGGCGTTGCGTCGTAACATTTCTGGCTTAATCCGCCGCAAGGCAGATGCTCGAAATCGTTTATCCCACTCCCGATCTGAGATTTGGGCTAATTCTAGCAGTTGGGGAGCAATATTTTCAGGATAAGGCTGAAACTCTTCAATATCAGTTGTAGTGGCAAAACGTTGATTCCAAGGACAAACGTCTTGGCAAATATCACAACCAGCAACCCAGCCTTGCAAATGGGGTGTGATTGTCTCTGGCAGTTTGTCGTCCCGATTTTCAATTGTATGATAAGCGATGCAGCGATTAGCATCCACAACAAAAGGTTGAGTAATTGCACCCGTAGGACAAGCTTGAAGACAACGAGTACAGCTACCGCAGTGTTCTGTATGGGGGCGATCGCTCTCTAGTTCCAAATTCGTTAACACTTCTCCCAAAAATACCCAAGAGCCATATTCTCGTGTAATCACATTACCATTCTTGGCAATCCAACCAATTCCGGCAAGTTGAGCCAACACTTTATCTTGTACTGGCCCAGTGTCTGCGTAATAACGAACTCTTACACTTTCATCCAGTGATTCTAGCCATGTAGATAGCTGCTTGAGTTTCTTATGCATCACCTTGTGATAATCCCTTCCCCAACCATAACGGGAAATTTTGGCGAATTCTTTGCCTTCTCCTGACGGAGACGCTACGCGAACGGGACGTTGATGTGGTGTGTAGTAATTTAGCGCCAAACACACTAGCGATCGCGCTTCTGGCATCACTAACCGGATATCCTGACGTTTTGGGTTAGCCATCCATTCCATATCGGCGTGATAACCCAGTTCAATCCATGCTTGTAACCTCTGCGCTTCTGTGGCATCTACCCTATCTACAGCAGCAATTCCAACTTTGTGAAAGCCCAACTCGCTGGCCTTTTTTTTCACCACACTACTGCTTGTTACGGAATACTGACTCATTTTTTTTATCTGGATTTTGCCTAAACAAAGGCAAATAAATTATACATTACGTAGTCAATACCTTTGATTAATATTTGTTGCTTTTTCTACTTCCATCGTGAGGAAGATTTATACAGATGTGAAAATCTATCTCAAAAGCAGCTTTCTTTTTACCTATTTTTGTATTGAAATGAATATTCAGCCAGCATAATACAGCTAATTTTATGACCTCTGCTGAATTTATATCCCCAGCACAGTTGAAAGAAGAATTCCAGATTGAGGGAATTACCGAAACAAGTGTACTGCGTTATTTTGAAACCTTAAATGCAGGAGAATTTGAGGCAACTGCTGCCTTATTTGCGGTAGAGGGTGTGATGCATCCGCCATTTGAATCTGATATTGTGGGGACAGATGCGATCGCAGCCTATTTAAAAAAAGAAGGAAAAAACGTTAAAGCTTACCCCAACACAGGAATAGCCGAGACTTTAGAAACCAGTGAGATCCAAGTCCAGGTGACAGGGAAAGCCCAAACTTCGTGGTGTAGTGTAAATGTTTTGTGGTTATTTATCCTCAACCAACAACGGCAAATTTTATATACTCGAATCAAACTTTTAGCTTCTCCCCAAGAGTTACTTTCTTTACGTCGTGAAAAGTAGTAAATAACTATAATGTCTTCGGGAATGTTTGATATTACCCAAAACAAAATCTAGGCATCAAAAATTCCTATAAATAACTTTTGGCTATTTGACTAATTCGGGTAAAGTAGCCTCCAACTTGAGACAGTTAGCACCATCAATCTGCAACTGGTAATCTACTTTATCCATGAGACGATTCATAATCAGCCAACCATAACCACCTTCTTGTTTTTCCAATGGGTTTGGAGCGTAATAGTTAGACATATCAAATCCTTCGCCGTAGTCCCAAATTTCTAGGGCAAGATCCCGATCCTTGACTTCTAAACGCAGTAAAATCGGTAGATTTGGTTTGTCTTTGTGGGCATGACGGACTGCATTTGAGTAAGCTTCCACCAAAGCCAATCTTAAACGACTTGATTGCCGCGACCAATCTACAGATTCTCCTAACTGAATTTTCAAACATCCCAGCAACCAGTTTTCGACAATATTCAGAAAATTCAAGTCACTTGGTACATGAAGCTCACTTTTCACGACTTACAAAATCTCCAGCGAAAGTATAGTTTGATCGTCTTCTTGAATGTTGTTATCTGCCTGGATGCGAGCTAGTAAATGGTTGAGAGAAAGCGGTTTTTCCTCTTGTTGTAACAGTTGCCAAAGACCATCTTGGTTTAGCATAGAACGGTTAATTACCTCAACATCAGACCCGGTTTTTACTGTTAAATCAGAATTATTTGAAATCATTGCTTCTGTAATCCCATCACTGGCTAGTAACAATGTGTCTCCAGCAGCAAGAACCAAACGACCAGACTGTGCCTGCCACTTGGGTAAGATTCCTAAAGGCACGCTGCGGACTTTGAGGTAATTAGGATTGTTGGCTAAAGCGTCTTGGCGCGACCATAGCAGTGGATAGATATGACCAGCATTTGTGTAAACCAGTTCCTTAGTACTAGGGGTATAACAAGCTAACACAAGAGTGACAAAATAATTATTGCTAATTAAATCTTCACTCAGAGCGTGATTGAGGTTTTGCATGACCACATTCGGCTCGGCTGGTGTTTCTTGAGATAATTCCCGGCGCAAAACTGAAATAATACTAGCCATAAATAAAGCTGCTGGTACGCCCTTACCAGAGACATCACCTACTGCTAACCATAAATCGCCTTTGGGATGAACAAATACTTCAAAGAAATCGCCTCCTACTTCCCGTGCTGGGTAACAGCAGGCTTGCACTTTCACACCTTTGATGTCAGGTAAACTTTGACGTAGCAAGTTGTATTGAATTTGCCGAGCCACCTCCAACTCATTATGAATCTGCTGTTGCTTTTCTTGGAGGCGCTGGTAGAGTTTTGCTTGAGAGAGGGCTAAGGCTGCTTGTTCCGCAACACCTGCAATTAGTTGGATGTCCTCATCTTGCCAGGGGCGATCGCGTCCCCATTGGTGGAGGGACAGCACAGCCAACAAATGCTGTTGGTAGCTAAGTGGCACAACCAGATGGTGACAGGGGTTGTCCTGGTATATTTCTTGAGTAAGTTGATAATGACGGGTTTCCAGCACTTTTTCAATTAAAATACTGGAGTCGAAGAAGCAATCTAATACCTTGGATTTTGGATCGTGGTATGAGAACTGGTCTTGTAGAAGGCGATCGCCTTCTACAGGTCTGAGCAAGCAACTGGTAGCGTCAAATGTTTGTCCAATGGTTGCTACAATTTTTTGCAGCATACTGTCGTAGTCTAAAGACTCCCGAATTGCAGTTGTTACCGCATTAAACAAAGATTCTCGCTGTAAGGCCCGACGCAACTCTTGGGTGCGCTTCTTAACTACGCGATATGTATCAGTGGCTTGCTCAACTAATGCCCGTAGTTTATCTGGATTCCAAGGTTTGGTAATGTACTTGAATACCTGACCAGAGTTAATGGCATCCACCAAATCTTCGACATCAGTAAAACCAGTTAACAAAATCCTTATTGTGTCTGGAAAGCGCTCTACGGTGCGACTAAAAAATTCGGTGCCATTCATTTCTGGCATTCGTTGGTCAGAAATAATCACCGCCATTTCGCCAAATTGATCCAAGATTTCCAGAGCGCTAAAGGCATGATTGGCTTTATATACTTGAAAATCTCGCCTAAAAGTGCGGTAGAGTAAATCTAGGTTATCTGGCTCATCATCTACCACCATGAGCTTAAGTTTTTCCACCCCTGTCTCAGCCATATTTGACTTTATTTTTCAGATATTTGAATGGTGATATAGTGTGATGTTTATACCACCTGGTAAATCACAGAAAATTCAGAGAAGTCATTAACTTTGAAAATATTACTTTCTCAAAGTTGTGAGTTCTCCTTGATGGTTCTCAATTGCTCTAGCTCAAAAAGACCTTTACCCAACTAACCCAGAGCGCAAGGCGCGGACTGCTGCTTGGGTACGGTCATCGGCACATAGCTTATTCAAAATATTGCGAACGTGAGTTTTTACAGTCCCAACAGTGATGTAAAGTCTTTCCGCAATTAGTGCATTACTACAACCTTCGACAATCAACTGTAACACTTCTAACTCCCTTTCTGTCAGGGTGTAAGGTTGAATTCCTTCCAGATTCTCGACATAATCAGGGTTAGAGGCAATAGTCTTAGTATCTACAAAAGCCGATTCCAACTTTTGAGGATTTTGTTGCGCTTGTTGTAATACAATTCGAGCGATCGCTGGATCGATCCAGGCGTTGCCATTGTAAGTTACTCTCACTGCTTCCAGCAAATTATCAAATTTGATATCTTTCATACAGTAAGAGTCTGCGCCAGCCGCAAAAGCTGCCAACACAGCTTCTTTGTTATCCCGCAGCGTCAAAATTAACACTTTTGTGGCTAGCCGCTGTCCATTAGCAGTAGATTTTACCTCCCGTGTTAGCTCAATGCCATCTTTATCTGGTAAACCAATATCTACGATGGCAATATCAGGTTGTACCATTTTTAACATCTTTAGCCCCTCGGCAGCATTGGCAGCTTCACCTACAACTTCAATTTCATCCTTTTGGATTAGCGCTGTCCGAATACCCACACGAGTTAGATCGTGATCTTCAATCAGAGCGATACGAATTTTACTCATAGCCAACTTCAGCCCGTTACACTACCTTAACCATAAAGTCGAGTTTCGTGACATACTCCCACACTAACTACAAGCAGTATAGTAGGGGCTTCTGTTCCCGAACCAGAGTTGCGAGTTTAGCTTTTTATACTGAGTGAATATTACACCTTAACAATAAAATTTGCACTGGTTTAGCCCAAGTATAAGCACTCTTAGGAATCCCCACTTTTAAAACCATCGGTTGGTGGAGCCAAGGTTTAAAGTGGTGAGGATGTCAAGCTTTCTATTATTGCAAGGCACTGGGAATCTTTGCTGCTGAAGTTCTAATATAAAAAATTTGATAAACTTAACATTCAAGGAAATCTGGTGTGAGAATTACTCAAGAATAGGCTA
Organism: Nostoc sp. 'Peltigera membranacea cyanobiont' 232; assembly: GCF_002245985.1. NCBI lineage: Bacteria > Bacillati > Cyanobacteriota > Cyanophyceae > Nostocales > Nostocaceae > Nostoc > Nostoc sp. 'Peltigera membranacea cyanobiont' 232. The sequence goes on along the minus strand of NZ_NOLK01000146.1, from coordinate 11,500 downwards.
TGTCTAAAGGCGATCGAGCATTTTCAGTATTGGGAATACCAGTTCATGTGATGGCCAACTATCCAGGCTGGTTATTAGAATGTCTACAACAAAGCAGAGGAATTCATGTAGTAACGCTCAATGCAGAAATGACTATGCAGGCAGAGCAGAATCAATTCCTCGCTCAGGTCATTAAAAATGCTGAACTAGTAATTCCAGATGGAGCCGGGGTTGTTCTGTATTTGCGGTGGCTATTATGGCAAAAAGTGCAGCGTTTTCCGGGGATTGAACTGGCAGAAACACTTTTGCAAGAACTTGGGAAACAGCAGACAGGAGCAAAGGTATTTTTCTATGGAGCAGCGCCTGGAGTAGCCTCAAGTGCGGCAGACTTTTGGCAGCAGCAAATTCCCGATTTGAGTATAGTCGGAACTCACTCAGGCTACCATTCCGCAGAAGAAGAAGCACAATTGAAACAAACTCTCGCTCAATTGCAGCCACAAGTAATTTTTGTCGGTTTGGGAGTACCACGTCAAGAGTTATGGATTGCCGAAAACCGCCATTTGTGTCCTCAAGCAATTTGGATTGGCGTTGGTGGTAGTTTTGATATTTGGTCGGGAACTAAAACTCGCGCTCCCGCCTGGTTAGGAAATAATAATTTGGAATGGTTGTATCGGCTTTATCAAGAGCCTTGGCGTTGGCGGCGAATGTTGGCTTTGCCAGCGTTTGCGGTGAAATCGTTTATTTATCGTTTGACAGCAAAAGGTGCAATTAGTTAAGAGACGCGATTAATCGCGTCTGTACAAGAGTGGTAATTCTAAGTGTTATTACTTAGTTGATCTTAAAGGCTGCAAAAATTTTAAATTTTCTTTGTTGAATTTTAAATTCCCAGGCGAAACCTGGGAATCCTTATTTTTGAGAGGAATGTCACATCTAAGCCGGCAAACTGTTTAGTTGTGGGTATGAGGAAAATTTAACAATGCCAGTATTAACAACTCAAGTTAAGACAGATAAATCCGTTCATAGAGAGGATTGTGAAAGTCAACAGTCCGTTAGCAAGACTACTGCAAAGGTGGCATTGCAATCTGTAAGTAAGACTTATGCTAACGGCACTCACGCCTTGTTCAATGCGAGCCTTGAGGTAAAAAAGGGAGAATTTCTGTTTATCACAGGGCCAAGTGGTTCTGGTAAATCAACGCTCTTGAAAATGTTGTATGCCCAGGAGTTGCCTACACAGGGAGAAGTAATTGTTGATGAGTGTAATATAGCGGGTTTAAGGGGCGATCGCTTGTCATTATTCCGGCGACGGATTGGCATTGTCTTTCAAGACTACAAACTGATTAGCCAACGAACAGTAGCGGAAAATGTAACTTTTGTGCTGCAAGCTCAAGGGTATACCCGTAAAGAAATTCAACGACGTTTAGAACCAACTTTAAAGTTGGTGGGTTTGCTGAGTAAAGCTGACTGCTTTCCAGATCAACTATCTGGAGGAGAGCAACAGCGAGTGAGTATTGCCCGTGCGATCGTTGGAACACCACCACTGCTATTGGCAGATGAGCCTACTGGAAATCTCGATCCAGATAATTCCTGGCAAGTGATCCAAATTCTCCAGAAATTAAATTCCTTTGGCGCGACGGTAATTGTTACCACCCATGATGAACAATTGGTGCGGCGGTGCAATCATCCGGTAGTGCAAGTTCGCAATGGACAACTGTCTCGAAAATAGTTATTAGTCATTGGTCATTAGTCATTGGTCATTGGTCATTGGTCATTGGTCATTGGTCATTGGTCATTGGTCATTGGTCATTGGTCATTGGTCATTGGTCATTGGTTATTTGCAAAGGACAAAGGACAAAGGACAAATAACTAATAAACCTGGTGCTTGGCTTTTGCTGATACGGGTATGAAAGTTGCTGCTGTTTTGGGGGGTAGAACTTGTAGGCGATGGTCTCCGACCGACCGGAGGTCATCGCAAACTTGTAAAATCTTAAAAGCTGCCTCTCGGATTGCAACTTCTTCCTCTCGACTAAGTAAGAGTTGTAAGCATTCGGCAACATCTTGCTGCACTGAAGAATCAACTCGCTGACGGCTGATGAATTTAGTTAGTTGACGTAGGGCAATCAAGCGTTTCAATGGATCTTTGTCTGTTAAATTGACCAACAACTGCTCGAGGTGGTCTTCTTCTCGATTTTCATAGAAGTTGACAAATTGCCATACCAATAAAATTAAAGTTAACAAGGTTCCCACGCCTTGGACAATAGCACCAGCCGCAATCCAGGAACTGTGAGATTCAACCCAAATTGCCGCAGCCATGTAAGTGCTGACAGTAGCAAGACCACCACTAATGACTGCTAAAGCTAACCGACGATTTGAACTGTTTAAGAACTTACGGATCTTAGACCAGTGCAATTGCCAGTCCCACTCCTGCATTGAGTAAACCAATACCATTACCCCAACGCCGATTAAGAGAGCTAATAGCAGTTTCCAGTTCCATAACAACATAGCAACAATGATTGTCAAGAACCCAAGAAAGCCCCCAGGGCCAGAGAAACGCTTAAATGTTTGCTGCTTTGTAGCTCCCTTTGTCTTGAACAATGGATGCGACCAGTTCCAGTTGGGAATCCGGTCGATCAATTGCTGCCAAGAAGATGAAGCCTGTGCCAAAGTGTTTACCTACTTGATTACGAAATTACTTATTGTATAAGTTTTACTAGAAATGAAGAAAGGGTGAAGACCCAAACTACAAAATATCCGATTTTTATTGACGGATAGTAGACTAGTACAGCATGGCGGAAATAAAGATACCATTTTAAATGGTTCAGAGCAAGGGCATAAAGGCTTTTTACAGACAAAAACGAAAGTTATCAAGGGTGAATTGACCATCAAAAGCACAGAAGGTAACGCTGTAGATGTTATTCACATTTATAGATAATAAGGTATTGGGGGAAATTGCGGAGTCTGAATTGGCAAGATTAGCGCTTGGGAGTACAGTTTGACCGAGGAGTTGGCGATCGCGATCGTAGGCAGAAAGCACTAGCCGTTGCGAACTAGTCACTAAGGCGCTAACCGAGTTCACCGGATGTAAAAAAGTAGCTTCTAAAAATCCGCTTTTGGGCGCTCCCATTAAGACTGTTAGCCCTAAATAGCTTGGAAATGCTGGATTTGATGGTTGTATTGCTAGAGAATTGTGAAAAATTACTCCCCAGTCTTCATACTGACGCTCTACTGCTTCAAAACACTTTAATTCTTCCAGGTCTAAACAGATACAAGTAGGTACATTGATACTGGCAGCATCAATGGCTGATTCGCCTCGATCCCCCCAAGCCTCAGCTTTAATTTCATTTTGTATATTAAACTTGTCAAGCGCAAATTTAGCGTCTTCAATCGCTGGTAGTTTATTTGATTGAAGAGTAGCCTGCTTTACCATGACATCCCGCCTTACAATTGCTTAAAGAATAATTAGATTTAGTAATATATCAAAAGCTACTGTTTCTACATGTAGAACTAGAATTAATAGCTTGTAAAAATGAGCATTTTTAGTCTTGTTAATGCTCAAAATTATTTATGACTTTTTTGATAGACTACCATAAAAACTTATGCTTAATTACTGCTTGAGCGATCCTTGCTACTACGGCAAACCCTTATATAACAGTAATTACAACGTTTAGTTACTTTTTCTTGTGAAAAAAATCATCGAATCTTTACAGGTAATTCAGTAATTTTATATCTACTTAATCTAACGGTAGCGAGAAGTCTTAGAGTGATTGGTTGGCCGATAATAACAATGAGTGAGGAGTTTGAACTAAATAGGTAAGTATTCTGAAATGACCAAAGAAGAGGCGGTAACGCCAAGAAATTATCAAATACTTTCTCAGTGTCTCCACATTCACAGGTCTATTCTGTTACTCATCCAATTAATTACTACAATCAACAAAAAATACTTATGTTTCAACCACTAGGTTTTGAACAACGCTCCATAAATACCTCACTAGGTAGAATGGTATATTACACTGCCTCCGGCTCACTTTGGCAGGACAATATAACGGCCAAAGACGACCGGGAAACTTTGGTGTTCCTGCACGGTTTTGGTGGCGGTTCTTCTGCTTATGAGTGGTCAAAAGTTTATCCGGCTTTTGCTGCTGAATATCGGGTTATTGCGCCCGATTTGCTCGGTTGGGGTAGGTCTGAGCATCCAGAACGGAATTATAATATTGACGATTATTTGACCACGATTCGGGAGTTTATCGAGCAGACTTGTACTGGGCCAGTAACTGCGATCGCTTCTTCTTTGACCGCAGCCTTTACAATTCGAGTAGCAGCAGCTCATCCTGATTTGTTCAAGTCTTTAATTCTCACTACGCCCGCCGGACTTTCCGACTTTGGTGAAAACTATTCGCGTAGTTTTTTTGCTCAGTTAGTCAGCGTTCCCATTGTTGACCGTTTAATTTATAGCACTGGGGTGGCCACCAGTGGGGGTATTCGCAGTTTCTTAGAGCAACGGCAATTTGCTAAGTCTAATCGAGTGTACCAAGAAATTGTAGATGCTTATTTACAATCCGCCCAACAGCCTAATGCTGAGTATGCGGCACTCTCCTTTGTCCGTGGTGATTTATGCTTTGATTTGTCCCTTTACATTCAACAGTTGACCACGCCCACCGCCATTATTTGGGGACAAAAATCAGAATTTACCGGGCCATCAATTGGTCGCCGCCTTGCCGAAATGAATCCCCAAGCAATCCGATTTTTTCAAGAGTTGGAAGATGTGGGATTAACACCACAGTTAGAAGTACCAGCAGTCACAATTGGGTTAATTCGCCAATTTTTGCCTTTGCTGAATTAGTAGTTTTTTCAGTATTCATTACTCATTACTCATTACTTATTTAATTATTGAGATGTGGTGAGAAATCCGGGTTAGCACGTAGTGTCTCCCTTAGAGGTTGGTTGAATGAAAAGTCTAATTACTTGCCTTGGCGACTGGAAGTCACGACTACATGAGACAATACCCACCTACCCTGCGGGAACACTAAGGGCTAACGTGGGTTGATTTTTCATGTTTTCCGCGTGGCTGGACATTTGTGTACTAGCAAACTCTATTCGCACAATACTTTAACGTGAGTCTCCAACGGAGGCGCACATTACTTTAGTTTCTCTATAGCTATAGGACTCATATTTGATTTTTGAAATACACGTAGGGTATGTTAAGCCTACGGCATAACGCACCACCCTTTATGTTTTGGTGCGTTACGGCTTCCGTAACGCACCAAAACATACTTAGATTTTTTCAGAAATCAAATACTAGTCCTATATATTAGGTAGACGACTCCACTCATTCCAAGAGCCATCGTAATTCCGAACGTTTGGATAGCCCAATAAATACTTCAAGACAAACCAGATATATCCCGAACGCCCACCGATGGCACAGTAGGGAAATACTTCCTTATCAGGCGTAATACCCTTACTGTGATAAAGATTTTTCAATTCGTTGAATGATTTAAAAGTTCCATCCTCATTGCCTTACAAGCTCTATTTCATGCAATTGCTCAAGCTAAAGATCGAGAGACATTGCGATCGCACATATCCGCAGAAATGAGTGAATATTTTTCAGCTACACGAGGTGGGCTGTTTTTCTTTGCTCAAATCCCTCTAGCTAACAGCAAGCTCCAAAAAGCGCTGCAAATTGCACTATCACCCCAACACAATCCAGTTGCACGCTACTTGCTAGAACACCATGCCCCTGTTCATGAAGCTTTAGTAGTCCGAAGACGTGGAGGTTGATTTGTCCTCGTGCCGATCGCTGGCACGTTATGGCAGGGCCAATTGTCAGCAATGGGCAGTTAGTAGGCGTGGTAGGTTTTACTCGTCAGCAAGGAATGCCTGCATTCGACTCACAAAATCTTATAGATTTGAGTGCGCTTTGTCTGCACATTTCTACTTGGGTGGCAAGGGTAAAATCGCAACATCCACTACTATTACAGACAGAGCGTTTAACGCCTCGTGAAATGCAAATTGCTAGCTTGGTGGCTCAAGGACAAACCAATGCAGAAATTAGTGCTGAACTTTGGATTACTGAAAACTCTGTCAAGCAAGCTTTAAAAAGGATGTTTCGCAAGCTTGAGGTTTCATCTCGAACTCAGATGGTTGCAAAGCTTTCCACAGTTTCAAAATAGGTATTGCTGAATCAAGAGATAATTCTTGTGGGGTGAGCATCCTGCTATTAATGTAGGTTAATGCCCAAGGTTTTAAGTTGTTGGTTCATCCAAGCTGACAAAGATCCTTTTCAAGGCTTTTTGTGAACTCGACTTTCACAATTTCGGTTCCAAAAGTTGAAAGATCGAGTCGCGGTTGTAGTCACTGGCTGATAAATTTTTTTAATTGTTTAATAGCGATCGCTGTTTATTCCCGATCGACACATCACCCTTTTTCTATTTTATCAGTGCGATCGCAGTTCCCCAGAAGATTAGCCTCGCCTTTTATAGCCGTAGTCACATAGGTTAGGACATTTTGAAAGCATGAAAGCTAAGAATAGTAATACTTTTACCTCCTGCCTCCTGCTATACTACTGCGAATTTCTCAATGGATTCTAATGCGGCTAAACCCGGACAATTTGTGTGGAAGCCCCGCTTCCATACAAAAAGAATCTCAATCTAGGTAGGTAGCGTTAGATTGAGATTCGGGTGGCTCCGAGAGCAGTGCAAAAGTGTGATTGGTTGTAATGGCTTAGACATCCACCAATGTTGTAGTAATCTCCAGCTGCTGAGAACTTTTCTGCAACATTGGGGCAATTATATCAGCAGGCACAGGACAACTGAAGTAGTAACCCTGACCTTCATCACATCCACGCATTTGCAGATATTCAAGCTGCTCTTGGGTTTCCACACCTTCGGCTGTGATTTTCAACCGCAGGCTCTTTGCTAGGGCAATAATCGCATCGGTGACGGCGGCGCTATCGGGATTAGACATGACATCCTGCACAAATGAGCGATCAATTTTGAGCATATTCACAGGAAAGCGTTTCAAATAATTCAGGGAGGAATAACCAGTACCAAAATCGTCTAGAGCCAAGCAGATACCCAGTTCTCGTAATTGTTTTAAGATTTTAACTGAACGATCGATATCAGCCATCAAGAAGCTTTCTGTAACTTCTAGTTCCAATGAAGATGCTTCAAGTCCAGTTTCCTCAAGAATTTGGTTGACTATCTCAACCAGATATGGTTGTTCAAACTGTCGAGATGACAGATTTACAGATATCCGAATTGGGGTATATCCAGCAAGCTGCCAAGCACGGGTTTGGACGCAAGCAGTTCGTAAGACCCATTCACCAATTGGTATAATCGCACCATTGGCTTCTGCAATGGGAATAAATTTTACTGGAGAAACCAAACCTAATGTTGGGTGCTGCCAGCGAATCAATGCTTCCATCGCTATAACTTGTCTGCTATTTAAATCAATTAGAGGTTGATAATAAACCAGCATTTCACCACGCTCAAGCGCTCCATGTAATTCCTTTTCTAAAGTCAGTCGCTCTTGCAACTGAGCATTAATTTCTGGTGAATAGAATTGGTATTGACTACGCCCTTGCTGCTTGGCTTGGTACAGCGCTATATGAGCCTGTTGCAAGAGTTGATCTACGCTATTAGGATCGGTTAGGTTATTAATTGTGATACCCATGCTGACAGTAATATGAATCAAGTTACCCTCTAAATAAAAGGGTTTGTTCAGGGTACTCAACAGCACTTGAGATAGCTTAATTACACTTTCCAAAGAATTAATATCAATTCGGGCAAGGGCAAATTCATCTCCACTCAAATGGGCGATAATATCTGTTTGTGCCGTGCAGGTTGATAATCTATGGCCAACTGCTCTTAACAATAAATTTATTGTCTGATGATCCAACCCATGACTCATACCAGTGAAATCATCAATACTGAGCAAAAAGACAGCTATAAGACGCTGGTTGTTTTCAGGTTGGGATAAAATCTGATGGAGGCGATCGCGGAATAAATCGCGATTAGGTAATCCTGTCAGTTCATCGTAATTAGTGATGTAGTGAATTAACTCATCTAATTTGTGAAGAGTTTGTGAGGTATCCGCCATTAACGTACCCGCTTCATCAGCAAATTCTGTGGGCAATTCAGGTAATGTTTTGGTATTGAGATAATTTTGTAATGCCGCAGATGTGAAAATGACCGGTTTGAGGAGATGGTTTAGTGCATAGAGGGTGGCAGCTGTACCCACTAATGTTGCCAATAGAGCAATAATCATAACTCGCGCCGCCATCTCGAAGGAATAGGAGTTTGAGATGACAAAACTCAAAAGTAAGGTTAGAAGTGGTACATGAGTACCCAAAAAAGCCACCAACATGATTTTAGCGGTGTAACTTTTTTTGAGCCATCTGAAATTAGCTAGAAACGAGTACAGGTAGAGCTTGTGATTTAGCGTCATAAATTTTGTTCTATCAGTTGGTAAATTAGTTCCAAGCTATTCTGGCAAAAGAGGATTTTTGATTCAAAGTAAAAAGAATTAGCTCTTATGGAACTCAACCCTGAAAAGGTTATATATTATCCTTCCCAATCTTCTTTTCTAGTTAATATGCATGACGATAAAGTTTCTGTAAAACTTTTTGTACAAGCAATTATCGAGTCAAAATTAAAGTTGTATTTATTCTTACACTGACAGTATTTATTCTTTTTTTAATGCGATCTCAAAGCAAATATAATTACGAGCAACACAAATATTTCTCTATATTTTTATTTCACAAATTTTGACTTCTCTCAAAAGGCATAATTATTAGAGGCGCACAGCTATGCGCCTCTAATACCATTTCTTTATGAGACTGCGCCAAGTTTTCTTTCTTTGCGCCCTTCTCTGACGAGACGCTGCGCGAATGCGCCCTTTGCGGTTCGTTACTCAGGGATTTCCAAGTAAAAAAATTTTCCGTCGCAGAGGGACAAGGGGGACAAGGAAGACAAGGGAGACAAGGAAGAAAGAAGTCTAGTTGAGTAGACAAATTGAATAATTTATTTTTTGGAGTTCCCTCATATAATTTGGCGCACCTTCATACAGAATTGGTATAAGAATTATCTGTATTCCCAGAAATTGCAAACCGTTATATTATTAATTCTGCAACAAATTATTCCAGGCTATTCCCAGAAAAAAGCTGATTGGTAACTTGCTCTAACACCTTTAATGCTGTTAATGAACCTCGAATCAACCGAGTAGCAGCAAGGGGTTGTCGAAGCATTCCTATCGCTAAGGGGAAAGGGTTTAGGGAACCATTAGAGTTAATTGCTGGTGTGAGATCGGGGATATCGTGCTGACAATTGTCACTGACTACTCGCAGCATTGCCACAGATACCTTGGCGGCATTGAAAAACTCTAAAGCAGTAAATCCTTCCATATCAACAACATCAGCCGCCAAAGTCTCACCCAAATGGCGTTTTTCGGCAGCAGACCAAATTACGCGATCGCTTGTCAGTGACTTGACTAATGATACTTTTTCTGATATAGAAGATTGTAATTGTGTTGTCAAAGTGCGATCGCATTCTTGCCGCTTCCCCTGATAAACACAATCTTGATACAGCACAATATCACCAACTGGATAGCGATCGCTTAAGCTGCCACATATACCCATAATCAACACTCTAGATTTTGGAGCCAGAACTTGTCCTTGTTGCAGATATTTGAGCAAAGGTTTCATTCCTACAGGTATGGCTACTACCGTTGGCATGGAACCAGTTACGCCGCTTAATCCGCGACACACAGCTTTATATTCTGCTCCTTGGGGTACTAAAATTGTATTGATGGGCAAAAAATTAGGCACTATCAAAACCAAGTTTCATATTTAAAAATTTTGCCATATCTGAGTGACAATAAAGAATGTTGCCCTTTTCTGGTCATAAACCCCAGGTGATTGCTGTAGCATGACTAAATAATTGTGCCACCAGACGATAATTTTCCAAGATGGTAAAGCCCGATCGCTCAAAATCCGCACGAGAACTCTTCAATATTTCTAAACTAGCGATTCAATTTTCGTGGCTGACGGTGAGTTTTTGGATTGCCGTAACGGTAGCTGGGATTCTGGCATTCAGTTCTCTGAAATATGCTTTGTTTCCAGATATTACCTTTCCAGTGGTGATTGTGAATGCTACAGCCCCACTGACAACTGCCCTGGATACAGAGGCGAAGCTTACCAAACCGTTGGAAGAACGCCTCCGTTCCCTAGAAGGATTGGACGATATTCGCTCATCCACCTATCCTAGTCAAACAGCCGTTAGCCTTTCTTTTGCCGTTGGTACGAATTTAGAAACATCGACTAAAAAGGTGGAAACTGCCCTCAAGCAGCTGACTTTGCCTCAAGGAGCGACTTCTAAAATTATTCCTCTGAATCTGAACGAGTCAGCCGCCATTAGCTATGCCATTGAGAGTCCCACGCGGAATCTGACAGATTTGACAAAGTTAGCACAAGACGAGATTGTAAGTGCGATCGCTAAACTACCAGGAGTCTTGAAAGTCTCACTGTTGGGCGCTGCTACTGCAACTCCCCTAAATCCCTCAAATGTGAGTCCAGCAGCCATCCCCCAAGCAGGCGCAACATTAGTCAGATTTAACGGCCAAGATGCACTGGCATTTCAGGTAATCAAACGCGGTAGCGCTAACACCTTAGAAGTAGTAAGTCGAGTTGAAAAAGAAGTCCAAAGGCTACGTTCTACCCTCAAGGATGTCAAACTCACCTTAGCTGCTACCCAAGCAAAATATATCCGCCAAGCCACCCAGTCAACTATCGATGCTTTGCTAGAAGCAGTTTTGTTGTCCATCGTGGTAATTTTTCCTTTTTTGTGGAATTGGCGAGCCACCCTAATTTCTGCCTTGGCAATTCCTACGTCTTTATTGGCGACATTTATCGTCATGGCAATTTTCGGTTTCAACTTAGAAACGATTACGCTCTTAGCTTTAGCTTTAGTGATTGGGAGTATTGTTGATGATGCGATCGTGGATGTAGAAAACATCATGCGACACATTGAAGATGGGGAAACTCCTCGTCAAGCAGCACTTTTAGCAACCAATGAAATTGGATTAACAGTCACCGCCGCCACCTTGACAGCAGTAGCAGTTTTTCTACCCATAGGTTTGATGGGTGGAGTAATTGGGCAGTTCTTCAAGCCTTTCGGTATCACTGTTTCAGCAGCGATGCTTGCTTCTATGCTAGTTGCTCGGACTTTATCTCCAGTTCTAGCTATTTACTGGCTAAAACCTAAATCCTCACTCTCCCCGCGTCAGGAAGCAAAAATTTGGGTGGCGTTTACCCAATCTTACAGAAACTTGCTGAGTTGGTCTTTGAATCACCGGAAGATAGTTATCGGATTAGCTGTCCTCAGCTTCATCGCAGGTATAGCACTAATTCCCTTAATTCCCAAAGGGTTTATTCCCAAACTCGATCGCGGCGAATTCAATATTGCTTATACTGTTCCTTTACCGAGTATCCCCGATTTGGGCAGAGGGGGACAAGGGGGACAAGGGGGACAAG
>NZ_NOLK01000145.1:0-21069 GCF_002245985.1 Nostoc sp. 'Peltigera membranacea cyanobiont' 232 | reverse complement strand
GAGCAGGGGAGCAGGGGAGCAGGGGTGCAGAGGGGAATTTCTAAATATCCGACCGCAATTGCCTAAAATTTCTTCTTTCTCCCCTGCTCCTCCGCTCCTCTGCACCCCTGCGGCCTCAACGATTTTCCCTTATCAAGCGTGCCATTCAGTTAATACCAATGAACTTGTGCCCATACCTTGTACTCCACAAACTAAAATCCTAATTTCTCCAGCACTGGCTTGGTGGAAACAACATGGCGTTCTAAACCCAGTTCTTTTGGACTAACCCCAAGTGCTAAAGCAATTAACTGGGGTAAATGCAACACTGGTAAACCTAACTTTTGCTCAATAACCTTTTCCACCTCTGGCTGACGCGAGTCTAAATTTAAGTGGCACAGCGGACAAGGTGTAACTATACAGTCAGCACCAGATGTCAAAGCGTCCTGAATATGCATCCCCGCCATCTTGAAAGATTGGGTAGTCGCATAGCTAGCTAAGGGCCAACCACAACATTGTGTCCGGCCTCGGTAATAAATTGGTGTTGCACCCACCGCCCGAAACATATTTTCCATCGCCTCCGGTTGAAAAGGGTCGTCATAGGGCATGGACTTTTGGGCGCGGAGGAGATAGCAGCCATAAAAAGCCGCACATTTTAATCCACTTAACTTTCGGGTGACACGTTTGGTAATTTCCTCTAAACCGTAATCTGTCACCAAAGCGTAGAGGAGATGTTTTACATCAGTACTGCCGCGATAAGGCGAACAGCCTTCTTTATGCAGCAAACCATTAACCTGTTCAATGTAGTTAGGGTCAGTTGTCTTACATTCTTTCAGGTGTTCGTTGACATGACCAATAACACCCTGACAAGTACTGCAATGAGTAAGTAAGGGTAAATTTAATTCTTCAGCTAAAGCAATATTTCTAGCGTTGACTGTATCTTCCAGCAGTTGGGAATCTTCTTTAAATGTGCCGGAACCGCAGCAAGCAGCTTTTTTAAGTTCAACCAATTCAATACCCAGTGCTTTGGTGAGAGCTTGAGTTGACTGATAAAGTTCCCGACAGGCCCCTTGGGCAACACAACCAGGGAAGTAAGCGTATTTGAGTTTGAGTGTCTGAGATAGCATAGAGGTATATTTGGGTTAGGGCGATCGCTCTAAACAATAACTGTTTTATTACTCCTTGTTAGCACTAAAGTTCTGATGTTTGACATTCAGTGACCCTTTAACCGTCTAGGTTAAAAGCCACAGCGTCTATATATTATGATTGCTAGCAAGGCTGTGAATACTGACCAAGACATTGTAAAAAAATTTAGCAATAGACTTAGACAATTGAAGCATTTACACGGTATCGGCGATGGCGTAGCCTCCTCCCCTACCCAATTCCCAGAAAACTTACCCTATCCTTTTGAGGGATGGGAGGAGTTTTCTCAGAGAAAAACCCTTGGTAGTGTACGGGCGATCGCGCTTGACGATAAGATGTATATGCTCAAAACAATGTCTCCTGTAAAGAGCAGAACCTCGCAACTGGTTAAGGACTTTTACTATTTATGAGCCAAACGGAACTTTTTGATAAGGTCAAGAAAATTGTCGTCGAACAACTTAGTGTTGACGACCCTGCCAAAATCACACCCCAGTCAAAGTTTATGGACGATCTAGGAGCAGATTCCTTGGATACCGTTGAACTGGTGATGGCTTTGGAAGAAGAATTTGATATCGAAATTCCTGACGAAGCTGCCGAGCAGATTATATCGGTTCAAGACGCAGTAGATTACATCAATAACAAAGTTACCGCATCAGCTTAAAAAAAGTTTTGAGTCTTTGTTGGCCCTTGGCGTTTCCCCTTCTGCCAAAGGGAGAGGCTAGCGCCAAAGGAGAAGTTCAGATGCCTTTGTCTCACCCCCTCTGGGCGTTGATGGCAAAAACCACTGCTTTGACTTTTCACTGAGTGCTGAACAGTTAAAAGTTTAAGAGTTAGAGTTTTAGGAGGCAAAATTTTGGAGTTTTCTCCATCTTTGGGTGCTTCCAAAACTCAGAACTCACAACTTGAAACTCAGCACTGTTTAATGCCTGCTGCTTTTTCGCCACATTTAACTGAATCATGACAGATCATACACGTAAACGCGTTGTTGTAACTGGTGTTGGCGCGATTACACCTATAGGTAACACAGCAACAGAATATTGGGATGGATTATTGAGTGGACGCAATGGCATTGACTACATCACATTTTTTGATGCGTCTCGCCATGATTGCCGGATTGCTGGTGAGGTAAAAAACTTCGATCCACATGATTATTTAGAGCGCAAAGACGCGAAGCGCATGGATCGATTTGCCCAATTTGGGGTTTCAGCAGCAAAACAGGCTCTATCTAACGCGCAGTTAGTTATTAATGAACTGAATGCAGAACAGGTAGGTGTCATGATCGGTTCTGGCGTTGGCGGCATTAAGGTATTAGAAGACCAGCAAACTATCTACCTCAACCGCGGGCCCGATCGCTGTAGTCCATTCATGATACCGATGATGATCGCCAATATGGCAGCAGGATTAACGGCAATTCACACGGGTGCTAAAGGGCCAAATTCCTGCCCAGTAACTGCCTGCGCTGCTGGCTCCAACGCTGTTGGCGATGCTTTTCGCTTAATTCAAGGGGGATATGCCCAAGCGATGATTTGCGGCGGAACAGAGTCAGCCGTGACACCATTATCAATGGCTGGGTTTGCCGCTTGCAAAGCCCTCTCTTTTCGCAATGCCGATCCGGCTCATGCTTGCCGTCCCTTTGACCGCGATCGCGATGGATTTGTCTTGGGTGAAGGTTCAGGAATTTTAATTTTAGAAGAACTGCAACACGCCCTAAGTCGCGGCGCTCACATTTATGCCGAAATGATCGGCTATGGTATGACTTGTGACGCATACCATATTACTTCCCCCGTCCCTGGTGGACTTGGAGCCGCTAGAGCGATAGAATTGGCGCTCAAAGATGGTGGTATCGCTCCCGAACAGATTAGCTACATTAATGCTCACGGCACTAGTACCCCAGCTAATGATTCAACTGAAACCTCAGCCATCAAAAAAGCCTTGGGAGAACATGCTTATAAGGTGGCAATTAGCTCAACCAAATCGATGACAGGTCATTTATTGGGCGGTTCTGGAGGTATTGAAGCAGTAGCAACAGTACTGGCGATCGCTAATGACCAAATTCCTCCGACAATCAATCTGGAAAATCCCGATCCAGAATGTGACTTAGATTACGTGCCTAACTACAGCCGCGCTCAAAAAGTCGAGGTGGCAATATCCAATTCTTTTGGGTTTGGCGGTCATAATGTCACACTGGCCTTTAAGAAATACGTCTAAAAATTTCCCATTTTATTGCTGTCGGCTCTCCTGAAATGACTGCGCTAAAAGTATCAGAAATATCATTCCGATATAACTTAAGCGTTCAGCATGACCCAATTATCAGCTTGATTTATCACTAGAAACTCAGGAGATCCCGCTTGTCCATCGACAAGTGGGAATGGGATGATGAGGATACTGTGGGGAATCTAAAATAACCCCAGCAAGAGAAGCTACAAAGAGTGCTAACCCGTCGTTAAAAACAAGAGATTATGACTGTTGCAACCCAATCCCTCAAAGAACTGTCCCTCGAAGAACTTTGTATTAACTCGATCCGGTTCTTGGCTGTTGATGCCGTAGAAAAGGCAAAATCGGGACACCCAGGATTACCAATGGGCGCGGCTCCAATGGCTTTTGTCCTCTGGGATCGATTTTTGAAGTTTAATCCCAAGAATCCCAAATGGTTTAATCGCGATCGCTTTGTCTTATCTGCCGGTCATGGCTCGATGTTGCAGTACGCCCTACTGTACCTGACAGGCTACGATAGCGTCACCATTGAAGATATCAAGCAATTCCGTCAATGGGGTTCTAAAACTCCCGGACACCCAGAAAACTTTGAAACCCCAGGCGTGGAAGTCACAACTGGCCCCTTGGGTCAAGGAATCGCCAATGGGGTTGGTTTAGCGATCGCCGAAGCACACCTTGCTGCTAAATACAACAAACCCGATACCAAGATTGTTGACCATTACACCTACGTAATTTTAGGTGATGGTTGCAACATGGAAGGAATTTCTGGTGAAGCTTGTTCTTACGCAGGACACTTGGGATTAGGCAAACTCATTGCTTTGTACGACGACAACCACATTTCCATCGACGGTTCCACAGATGTGGCATTCACCGAAGATGTTTCCAAGCGCTTTGAAGCTTACGGTTGGCACGTTTTACATGTCAAAGATGGTAATACAGATTTAGAAGCGATCGCTAAAGCAATTGAAGAAGCTAAAGCTGTCACCGATAAACCATCAATGATTAAGGTGACAACCACCATCGGTTATGGTTCCCCCAACAAACAAAACACTGCTGGCGTTCACGGCGCGGCTTTGGGTGCAGACGAAATTGCCTTGACTCGTAAACAACTGAAGTGGGAATACGAGCCTTTCGTTATTCCAGAAGAAGCCCTCAACCACACACGGAAAGCAGTTGAGCGTGGCGCAGGTTACGAAGACGAATGGAACAAAACATTTGCCGAATACAAAGCTAAGTATGCCCAAGAAGCAACTGAATTTGAACGCTACATTAGCGGCAAACTACCCGACGGTTGGGATAAAGTACTACCAACCTACACCCCAGAAGACAAAGGATTGCCCACCCGTAAGCACTCAGAAACCTGCCTCAACAAATTAGCAGCAGTTTTACCTGAATTGATTGGTGGTTCGGCTGACTTAACCCACTCTAACCTTACCGAAGTCAAGGGCAAAGGCGACTTTCAAAAAGGGCAATACGAAAACCCCAACATCCACTTTGGTGTCCGGGAACATGCTATGGGCGCAATCTGTAATGGTATAGCGCTACACGCTTCAGGATTAATTCCCTACGGTGCTACCTTCTTAATCTTCACAGATTACATGCGTGCTGCCATCCGCTTATCCGCCCTTTCCCAAGCTGGCTCGATTTGGGTGATGACTCACGATTCCATTGGACAAGGTGAAGATGGCCCCACGCACCAACCCATTGAAACTCTGGCTTCCTTGCGTGCCATTCCTAATTTAACCGTGTTTCGTCCCGCAGACGGTAACGAAACCTCTGGCGCTTATAAAATAGCGATCGAGAAAGCGAAGCAAAATGCTCCGTCTCTGTTGGCGTTAACCCGTCAAAACGTCCCCAACTTGGCAGGTACATCAATTGAAAAGGTGGCCAAGGGTGGATACACGGTGGTGGATTCTGAAGGTACACCAGAGTTGATTTTAATTGGCACTGGTTCAGAATTGAGCCTCGCCGTCAACGCAGCCGAAAAACTCACGGCTGAAGGGAAGAAAGTCCGTGTTGTCTCACTACCTTCATGGGATCTCTTTGAAGCACAAGATGCAGCTTATAAAGAGTCTGTTCTACCGAAAGCTGTCACCAAGCGTTTGTCTGTAGAAGCTGCTAGCAGCTTCGGTTGGCACAAATACGTGGGTACTGAAGGCGATTGCGTTAGTATCGATCGTTTTGGTGCTTCGGCTCCAGGCAATGTTTGTCTAGAGAAGTTTGGCTTTAGCGTTGATAATGTTTTAGCTAAAGCTAAACAATTGTTGGGTTAATAGCAACAGAATATTCTCAAAATTTTGTGGGGTGGGCATCTTGCCCGCCTTTTTTTAACGCAAAGGGGCGCTGAGTGAGATTGTTTATAATTCAATTTGTAGATCAGAAATTTCGGGAAGTCCTGCGTCTGAAACAAAATGTGTTTATTAGTTGCATAACTTTATTAGTTGCATAACTTACTATGAAGTCAAACGAGGCCTTTTAGCTATCAATGCAACTAGACAGTTAGTTGAGTTTAATAAATTTTGTCAAGTATATAAAATTATATTAATAGATGATTTAGAGATTATTGAACTAGCATGTGAAATATATGTGGACTTACAACGCAGAGGGTTTACTATCCAATGTCATTGCGAGGAGGAAGGACGTTCGCGCAGCGTGTCGCAGACAAGCAATCGCATGGACTCGCACTTAGTTGGAGATTTTGCGATTGCTTCGTAACGCTTCGCAATGACATGCAAAAAAGTGGGATGCTCCCGTCTTATTTGCTTTGGTAAGCGATGCCTACGACGGGCTGTGCCTACGCAAGGCTTGGCTACTAAACCGAGAGAATTAAATATTAACTCCGGTTACTGAGTTTAATTATTTTGTCAACTATCTTTAGACAGATAGGGGAAATACTACGCGGCTGGTCGTCAGAAACGGCTTGCTAGTAATGAAAAAATGAAATTTGCATACCAGAGAACATTCTGTAGATACTGAATTTATTTTGTCAATGTGTAATCTTTAGCATCGTTTATTCAATCAGCAGGGCCTTCTGTGGACTTAATCTGTATTCATGCTTTCAGTGGATGCAGTTATGACTTTATTAATGCGACTATGTATGTGTCCTCAAACAATAGATAGTTGCTGTTGTCCAATTGAAAAAATATGATTTTCTCTGACTCCAGTAACTTTAGATTTATCCAATTGTTTGATGTTTTAAGAAGGTAACACAATGAATAACATCCTAAAGCGCACACTTTTACCCAGCCTCATGGCTGCAAGTTTAGCCGGTGTAACTTTGGTTCCCGCTAAACCGGCTGCTGCTGATGACCAAGTACTACGAGATGCAGGTATTGGGGCTGTTACCAACGTCGTCACCGGAGCCGTTAGAGGAAATGGTAATGTATTAGGCAATGCTGTTAAAGGTGGTGTCAGTGGTGCAGCCGTTAATGGTGCAAATGGTCTGAGAAACACTCGCAATCGCCATCACCGGAATATTGGTCAAGATGTCGTAGTCGGTGCAGGTGCTAGCGCAGTGACTGGCGTAGTTACTGGCGATGGCAGAGATACCCTTGGGAATGCTGTTGATGGTGCAGCTGTAGGTGCAGCAATCCATCTGCTCACCAATGGCAAATAATTCGTAAATTCATCAGCGAAAATACTTCCCAGATGTTAACAGGTTGCACTTTTGACATACTCCCCCGAATCCGCTTTGCTAAATTCGGGGGATTCTAGGCTCAGACAGCGATTGCAGACGTAGCCCGACTTACATCACCTAACCTAACCATTGATGCCCCAACGGCTTGAATATTTTTAGATGCGTTGTCATCACGTCCATTCACAGACTGACATGATGGGCAACGCCACTCTCTAACTGACAAATCTAGAGTGTCTATTACGTGCCCGCAACAGGAGCAAGTTTTACTAGAAGGATACCACTGGTCAATATAGACTACCTGTTTACCTTTCTTCAATGCTTGCCACTCTAGGATATCCAGAAAGTCCCGAAGCGCTAAATCACTAACTTTCCTTCCCCATAAACGCTTCATTCCCTTGAGGTTAAGTGTCTCAAAACACAGCACATCAAACCTGTCGGTCAAGTCATGCGCTAACTTCCAGAACCAATCAGTTCTGCGGTTGGCTATGTCTTCATGGGCGCGGACTAGATTTTTCCTCGCTCGTTCTCTATTGGACGAACCTTTTAGCTTCTTAGATTGATATCTATTCGCAATCTTTATGACATTGAGTGATTGCTTGAAGAATTGGGGTGACTCAATTTTAGAGCCGTCCGAGCAGGTTAGGAATGTCTTTAAGCCAAAATCAAACCCCGCTATTTTACCAGTCGTGAATTTAATTTCTGGTTCATCAGTACTATCGACAACAATAACCATAAATAACTCACCCAATGGGGTGCGCTTAATGGTCAGAGTCTTGATTTTTCCCTCAATCTCTCTAGAGTTCCAATATTGATAAACACGACTTCCAATCTTGACACGATTACCACCTAAGAATTTATATCCGGCTTGCTTTAGAGTGAATGACTTGTATTTTTTGACTTTCTTAAACCCCGGCGGACAACAGCCATTTTTATTGTGTTTAAAGAACAATTGGTAGGCTTTCTCAATGCGCTGGCAAATATCTTGTACTGCTTGAGAGCCTACTGATTGCCAGAACTCTTTACGCAAACGATGCTTTGCAATATGAGCCTGAAGTTTTGCACAATTCAAGTGTTTACCCCACATCCGATAATATCTTTTGTGGAGAGCAATACAGTGATTATAAATTACCCCAGCAGCATTGATACTAGCTTTAAGGAATTTATTTCGCTTGTGTTGATATAACTTGAACTTCAGTGTTTTCATAATTTTATAGTACCATGACTAGTGTAGACAATCAATACTCATCTACATGGAATCTGTATATAATCATTACAATCACTGCTTGGGGTTGGCAACTGTTCACTTAGTCTGGATACCATGTAGGCGGAAGAGAATTTTTGCTAATAATGAGTCTCTTAAACTTCGATGTATTCAAGTATTCCAATCTGTTGCTAATGATAATAAATGGTTTATTAAAGCACTAGAAATCGCACCAGACCATATTCACTTACTAAGTTGAATACGACCCGCATCACTCAATATCTCAAGTGGTTAAAGCATTTAAAGGTCGGTCATCAAGATATTTGCGGCAAGAATTTCCAGAATTAATGAAGCTTCCTAGTTTATGGACACATTCATATATGTTTGACACTACAGGAAAAGTTAGTACTCAGAAAGTTTTAGAGTACATTAATGACCCTCATCACGGATAAATAAATTTATCCTATTCGCTTATATCCCCTGCATGAATGACAGGGGCTTTACGCATCACGGTTCGTAAACACTACGAACTTATCCCTCCCTTAATTCCTCTCCTTTTAGGATGAGCAAATACAGCCCCCTTTCTCTATTAGAGAAAGGGGGCTGGTGGGTTAGATTTATATTGGGATATATGCCACCATCAGGTTCAGATGACTTTAAACTTAATAGTAAACTCTAGCCCTTCAATGCTTTTCTAAAGTTTCGACGATAGGATTGATTTGTAAGAAACAAAGCTGGCCATAGCAAAGACAAACCAATGCGATTGGTCAAAGTTGGATTAAAATTAGTCCGTCCAAACCCGTTCCAAAATTTCCAAACGCCGCCTCCGTAAACCCCAATCAAGCCAATAACAATTAAAGTACCCATTCCTATCAACCCCGTTAGTAACTGACAGAATTTAAGTTAAGTTTTACCACACTAGGTAAGCACTTCATAAGCAACACCGAGAAGGTATGATAGAACTCCCCATTTACATCTAAGTCAGTTAAACACACATTCTCTTATTCCAGTGTAAGATAGCCCCATGCATTGCAGCTAGTTGGAGGCTCATGTCTCGCACTTTGTTAGAAGCCTTGAGCTAAATACACAAAACTGTATTTGTGGCTAAAAACTTGCTGTAGTGAGGAATAAAGTATAAATCATGCTAAAAATTAAGCTTAGACAATACCAAAACCTCATCTAAATTTTAGATGTCTTGGGAGCGATCGCTCTCAAAAACCCATATCCAGAAACATTTATTCTACTTATCATAACTTTCTGGCATACCCACTGGTGATAAACCTGCGATCGCTCTGAGATTTTGGCAACGAATCAACTCAGTAAAATTTAAACCAGAACGCCCTTCAATTTTGGCTACCGCTTCAATCGCAGATAACAGGTGCTGCGCTGCTTCCGCTTCGGAATAACCTCGCCGTTGTGCTATGCGAATTGCTGCTGCGTCGGCATTTAACTCTGACTCAAGAGATTTATTAGTCCGCCAGATCCGAAAAGCAGCGATCGCACTTAATCCCCCTGCTACGGCGACACCCACTACATCTGACTGTGATGCTTCCAATAATCCACCTAACAGACCCGCCAGCACCACACCTTGATAAATGTCGGGTTTAAACCACTTCACCCCTGTCAACCAGCTAACCATCTGCAACAGCAGCAAATCTCGTTGCGGCTTTGCTAGGCGAGGCCATAAATCAAAATTAATATATATCGGTCGCGCCTGATTCCAGGGTTGGGGAAAGGAGGCGTAAATTACTTTTGCTTGCTCTGGCTTACTAACGATTTTTGTCGTCATCCGACCAGAAGCAGGCATCACATCTAATAAACGGCGAATTTCAACATTTGGCTCCATAAATTTAATTATTAGCCATAATGTGCATAGTAATTATTTTAGTTACCATTTGTGTTAACCTTTGATTTGTGAGATGCTCTCGCAGTCTTTCTAAATAGTTATTCTCTTAGTGAAAATCTCTATAAATGGCGATTTGTAAATAGTTCAGATAAAGCCATAAGAATATTGATTAAGCAGTTCGATAGTGTGGCGGGATTTTATAGTATCCGTTTGCCCCTAAGTTCAAAACCTCAAAGTTTTGGATAATCATTGATACTACAGTTGTAACGACATGGACGCTTTTGCTACCCTCCCACCTGAATGGACGAATAAGGCAGTACATGCATCTGAATTTTGCTGTCCTAACTGCCACTCAACTAGCCGAGAAGCTGAAAAAGTTTGGCTAAATCGGCGATCGCCTGTTTTTACAGAAGACCGTCGTCGCAAATGGCAAGAGTTTTACTCCTGTCACTGTAGTACTGTGTGGTGGGCTTGGAGTAGCGATCGCCCCCCAAAAGATATATCTAATCAATCAGATTATAATCCCACATAACTAATTTTTTCCTGAGCAAAAGCCCACCTTAAGGCGGGCTTTTATTTATCTAATTCTGAGCTTTAGATTGCCAATTTTAGAAGCTGAAAGTAGTACGTAGAGTACCTACATATTCAGTGCCGTTAGCGTCGTTGTGCTCTGGATTGAAGATTACCAACAAGCCAGGTGTAACCTGAATATTATCGGAAACCTTGTACTTGTAAAGTCCCTCTAAGTGATAAGAGGTATTGTCGTCGAAGGTAGTATTACCAGCGACATTTTTGATGCTACCACCAGTAACTTTGGGTGGTTGACCAAAGATGATACCTAAAACGTTGCCTTCGCCACCAAAGTCTTTCAAAGCAAGCGCTCCAGCCCAATACCAAATATCTGCATCTGCACCTGCATTAGCACCAGTAATCGCATCAGCAGTTGTATAACCTCCCCAACCACTAATAGCTAACTTAGGACTAAATTGGAAGGTAGCTTCTACACCGTAGTTGTTGGATATAGTACGAGTGTTATTCCCAAAGGGATTGTTAGCAAAAATACTACCTGTACCTTGGAAAAGGTTATTGTTAACAGTATTGTTAACAAGATTAGTTTGATAAGTACGAGCGTAAGTTAGACCAATATTAAAGGCTTTGGTGGGTTGGAAAGATAACTGACCAAAAATAGCGTTATCACCATCCAACAACCCATTATTAAGGCTAGGGTCATTAGCAGTCCTAGCTAGATAAGCACCACTCAAGCTGATAGCGCCTTTAGGATTGAAGGTAACAGTTACACCACTGCCACCTTGACCTTGGCGATATATGGGGCTGAAACGTCCATACCGTGAGAGCGCACCCTTACCAGAGCTTGCAAAGTCAGAGTTGAAAGTATTAACGTTTTCGTATAACTCACCACCAGTAGCGTCAACTTTGACACGCACTGCGTCACTAAAGTTGAAAGCATAGTTGATTTTATCGATTACAACAGAGTTGCCGTTATCTCCATCAAAACCCAAGCGGCTCATGTTGGTACCAGTACCAGTACCCAATGCATCATTACCACGATTGGAGATGGTGTTGTTAGCATTCAGCCGGATTTGCAACTGGTCTTTACCAGTGAAACTGCTGTATAAGTTTAAACGAACGCGATCGCTAAAAGTGGTGTTATTATTCAAGTCTTGAGTAGGATTACCACCACGAGCTGCTCTATTGTCACCAAAAACATCAGACACTGCGAAAATTGCTTCTCCAACCAACTTGGTGGTAGTGGAGAACTGATTGGCTTCTAGTTCAGAAGTGCGGGCTTCTAGTCCATCGACACGACCGCGCAAGGTTGCTAGTTCAGCAGAATATTCTTCTTGTAAGCGCTGTAAAGTAGCTAAATCTTGTTTGCTGACCAAATCAGCAGTAGCTGTAGCAATCAGTTCGTTAACCCGATCTAAACAGGCATTCAAACCTGCGGCAAATTCATAACGGGTCAAAGCACGGTTCCCACGATAAGTACTGTTGGGATAACCTGCAATACAGCCGTAGCGTTCAACTAGAGATTGTAAAGCTTGGAATGCCCAATCTGTGGGCTGCACATCAGAAAATTGCGAAACTGATGTTACCTGATCGATGCTGTTAGAGTCTTGAGCCTCAGATAGCTGGGTAACATTTGTTACTGGTTCGTTTACTTCCG
Source organism: Nostoc sp. 'Peltigera membranacea cyanobiont' 232 (assembly GCF_002245985.1). Lineage (NCBI taxonomy): Bacteria > Bacillati > Cyanobacteriota > Cyanophyceae > Nostocales > Nostocaceae > Nostoc > Nostoc sp. 'Peltigera membranacea cyanobiont' 232. The sequence goes on along the minus strand of NZ_NOLK01000145.1, from coordinate 8,867 downwards.
CAGCTAAGGCACTATTCGTAGCAAAAAATGTCGCAGCTAGAAAAACTGGACTAACCTTAATCAGATTCCAGAATCGTTTTGTCATGTTTTTACTCTCACTCACACCTAGATAATCCAGTCATAATAAAATGCTTACAGCACTTTACTTTCGGGGATTATACACACATTCACAGCGATGATTATACCTTATATCTTCTGATTATTACAAGCAATTTAGTTAGATACTGCAGAACCATAATTTTTAATTAACTTACCACTTGGTAAACGCAAAATAATGCGGCGTTTGTGACGTAAAACTGTTCCTTCTTCCTCCAACTGTTGTAGTATTCGGGTAATTGTTACTCGTGTAGTATTTAAAACTTCAGCAATATCTTGATGTGTAACATTTAAATCAATTAGCTTACCCTTATCTACATCACGGCCAAATTTTTCGCTTAACCACACTAAAAACTGCCACAAACGGAGCGAAATAGGTTTTTGATGCACAATGCTTAATAGATCCTCTGCCTGTTGAATATGAGACAACAAAGCATTAATATCTTGATGCCACAAATGAGGTGGCACAATGCTTAGTTCCACGCCTGTGAGACATTCAATCTGGTAGGGCTTGACTCTAGACAAAGGATAGCCAATCAAATCTCCTAATCCCCAATAACCAAGAGTGATGAATGTTCCATCTTCACTCCACGTAAGCGTACGAACTGCACCGTATTCAATACGCCAAAGTACGTCATTTTGAAATGGAATTATTTCCCTACGGGTAAATATCTGCTGGGGTAATTGTCCGCTTAAAGCAGAGCTATTTGACACGGCAGAAAAATTTGAAGTAGGAGTTGTGGAATATATCATTAACCGTAACTACATAATTATCAGGAAATCTCGCTATTAATGATTAAGATGCTCTAATAATTTGTATCAAAATTTACTTATATATTTGAAGGCCACTCTTCTCTGTTTGAGCTAGGGACTAGCTCAAAATTTTCCGATGGTAATAACTTCTGATTTTAGATATCTATCAATGAGATAGAACAAAAATTTTCAGTTATTTATTTGTTACTTTAATTGTGCAAGTTTAAGAAAAGGTAAGCTTTTAGTAAAATATTTAGTTAACTTATTTTTAATTCTTGAGTGTTTTCTAAACACTAAGTAAGTGTGTAGGCACAAATAATTATGAAGAGACTAAGGTGAAATGGTGCTTACTTCACATAGATTTAGATCCCCGACTTCTTAAAAAAGTGGGGGTTCTGGGCAGCAATTCAATTAAGAGCGTTGACCGGTGACAATATATGCTACCCTTTGACCGATATTAGTAGCATGATCTGCCATCCGTTCTAGACAACGAATTGCCAGTGCTAGCAGCACAATTGGCTCGACTACACCAGGCACATCCCGTTGTTGGGCTAAAGTTAGATAAACGCGATCGTATGCATCGTCTACAGTATCATCTAGGTGCTTTAAACGGCGACCACCGCCTTCATCTAAATCTCCCAAAGCCTTCAAGCTAGTTGCTAACATAGCCTGTGCGTGAAGGGACATAGCTTCAATCTCAGATAAACACGGATGAGGCGCATAAGGAAAAATTTTAATCGCAATCTCAGCTAAATCCTCAGCATAATCACCAATGCGCTCTAAGTCTCGCACTAACTGCATAAAAGCACTCAAGCAGCGCAAATCTTGAGCCGTAGGTGCTTGCAGCGTCATAATCGCCGTACAGTCTGATTCGATTTGACGATAAAAGCGATCGATCTTTTTATCTAATAGGGGAAGTTGCTCTGCTGCTGTTAAGTTACGAGCAAATAAGGCTTGGTGGCTGAGGCGAAATGATTGTTCTACCAAGGCACCCATGCGTAATACATCGCGTTCTAAGCGCCTAATGGCGCGTGCGAGTTGGGGTCTTTGAGGATTGGAACTATAATGAACAGCTTTCACACTTGTTGTTTTAAAGGTGAAGATATTACTAACTATAGTCTTGGCTTAAAGAGTTTGCCATAACTTCAGGAAATTGGAGTTGCATCCACGCACCCCCAGTTTCTGGATGGTTCATTGCTTTGATTGAACCACCGTGGGCGATCAGAATTTGCTCAACGATCGCTAATCCTAAACCATTACCAACGATCGCTCCGATGGAGTTACTATCTTGTGGGGAATGGGTTCGCGCTTTATCTCCTCGATAAAATCGCTCAAAAACGTGGGGTAAATCTGCTTCAGAAAACCCGACTCCAGAATCAATAAGATTTATTTCCAGAATTGGAGAAGCGCCATCATTATCTTTTGTTGATAAGATTTTCGCTTCAACATAAATACTTGTAGAAGGAGAACTGTATTTAATACTGTTGTCTAGCAAGTTGAGAAAAACTTGGAAAATCCGGGCTTGATCTGCTTTAATCCAGAGATTTTCTGGCCCAGAATAAGAAAGAGATAGATGTTGACGCTGTGCTAAGGGTTCTAGTGTTTCCCAAACAGATGTAATTAGCGATCGCAATTCTACAGCTTTGGCTTGTAATTGCATGGTTGGGTTTGCTTCCATTTGGGTCAAGTCTAACCAGCTTTGCACTAAGTTAATCAGCCGATCGACTTCCTGCATCAAACGGTTAACCCAACGATTGAGAGGCGGTTCCAGGCGGATTTGTAAGGTTTCCACAACCAAGCGAATGGAAGTTAAGGGCGTTCTGAGTTCGTGGGCTAAATCGGAAAAAGAGCGATCGCGTACTTGATTTATATCTAATAGGGGTTGACGATTTTCTAAAAATACTCCCACTTGTCCATTGGGTAAAGGCAAACTAGATGCCCGCAAAGCCAGAGATTTTATTGTTTGCATCTCTGCTGCATCATCACAAGATGGATGAAATATCCATTCTCCCCTTTGTGGTTTTTGGCGATCGCGAGTTTGCTCAATTAAATGGTCAAGTTCGTAAGATCGTACTAACTCTAATAACAAGCGTACCTGTTCTGGTTGCCACCTTTGCAGATACAAAATTTCCTGCGCCTGCCGATTGCACCACAGCAGTTGATTTTCCTCATCCACCTGCAAATATCCCACTGGTGCAAAATCTAGCAGGTCTTGGTAAGTTTGCAATGACTGCTGCAAATCTTGCTGTTGCTGCTTCACCATCGCTATTTCCTGCCGTAACCCAGGAATCAGCAGCAGTCCCATCTTGGAGGAATGGGAGGTTAACGGTCGGAGTAAGCGCCCCAGGTAGCGGTTAAGTTGAACCTGTTGCCAAACCCAAAACCCAATGCCTACCGCTAAACCTAGAGAAAATCCCAATAAAAGCATTTGAGTTGTTAGTTTCTTGGTGACTACTAAAAACTAACAACTATCCCAACTAATTATCCAAACCTATAGCCAAAACCTCGCACAGTCACAATATATTCGGGATGACTGGGGTCTTGCTCTAGTTTTTCGCGCAACCACCGAATATGAACATCTACAGTTTTACTATCGCCGACAAAATCTGGCCCCCAAACCTGATCGAGCAATTGTTCTCGCGACCATACCCGGCGGGCGTAACTCATAAACAGTTCCAGCAAGCGGAACTCTTTGGGAGAAAGACTCACTTCTTGACCGCGAACTAGCACCCGACATTCTTGAGGATTCAAGGTGACATCCTTGAATTTTAATACTGGTATTGGTGGTAAATTACTTAGGCGTTGGCGGCGGAGTAAAGCGCGACAACGAGCCACTAACTCACGCATACTAAAAGGTTTGGTCAGGTAGTCATCTGCTCCCACCTCTAACCCCAGAACGCGGTCAGTTTCACTACCCTTAGCACTGAGCATTAAAATAGGTACTGGGTTGCCTTGATGACGCAGCAAACGGCAAATATCTAGCCCATTGATTTGCGGTAGCATCAAATCAAGAACGATTAAATCGAAGGGAACTTCCCCTGAGTTAGTTTCAAAACTTTTGAGATACTCTATAGCAGACCGCCCATCGGGGGCAGTTATCACCCCGTAACCTTCCTCTTCCAGGGCTACAGCTAGCATTTCCTGGATTAATTCTTCATCTTCTACTACTAGAATACGGCTGGTTTGCCCAATGTCCGTTCTGGCAGAGTATTTGGTCGATTCAGTGGTATACATTGATATCACAAAAGTCTAGGACTGTGCTTGTATCAATTAGCATGATTAAATCTATTATCTCGTCTTAGTGCAACGGCGCTTCTGCTAGAGTTAATTCTTTTAGATTTTCTTTACAAAAAGTGACACACACTACATCACTCTCCTAAATCACTATGACTGCCAGCTTTTAATGCTTTGTTGTGTGGCGCAATTATAGGAAGCATTATCTTGACAAGAAGAGATTACGTTGGGTATATTTATTTTAGTACAAAAGTACTATAAAAGCTCTAAGGGAAAACTATACCTAAAAACAGAAGGACAAATATGTGGAAAATTCGTATCACCTAAGTGTCATCTGTCGATCATTTCAGTATTTACACTGCGTTAAAATGTCAATTCAAAGGCTACTCTGATGTCTGCATAGGGTAGTCATTGGTATGGCTTGCTACCCAATAAATCATTTGCCTATTGAAGGGAGTTGGAAGATGACTACAGTTGGAGTCAAGGACAGCAAACAACAACTAATGCAAGCATTTCAACAAATTATTATCCAAAGAAAAAAGCTGGAATCTAAAATAGCAACCAAACAAGAGGAAGCAGACAAGGCAAAAAGTCAAGAAATTCTGCAAGTAGCTTCTGCATATACGGTTGATAGTATTGTCAAAGGTTTAGCTGATTTACAATTAGAGTTTGGCAGTATTCTCAACGGATTATCTGAAAAACTAGCTCAGGAAAATTCTAAGTTAGATGAATTGAACCGAGCTATAGAAATTGAAACGCAACGCTTACAAGAGCTTCAACAAATCAGAGTTGTAGCGGATACTCTAGACATTCTAAGTCAAGAACACCAAGAGAAATTAAAAACCCTAGAACAAGATACTATCAGCAAAAGGGAAGCATTAGAAAAAGAAATTACAATTAGGCAGAAAGAATGGCAAAAAGAACAAGCCGAGTATGAAGAAAAACTGCAAGCATATAATGATTTATTAGCTAAAGATCGCCAGCAAGAACAAGAAGAATCTCTATATAAGTTAGAAACTAATCGTAAACTCAATACAGACAGCTACGAAGCAATAAAACGCCAACAACAAAGGGAAATACAAGAAAATTCTCAAAAGAAAGAGAAAGATTGGGCAGAACGAGAAAAAATATTCGCTGAACGCCAACCACTGTTTGCAGACTATCAACAAAAGGTAACTACATTTCCTAACGAAATGGAAGAATCCGTTAAGAAAGCTAGGGAAGAAGCAATTAAAGAAACAAGCCAAAAAGCTAAAGTTGAGGCTGATTTATTTGAGAGAGAATGGGAATCTAACAAACAGAGCTATGAGCAAAAAATTCAATCTCTGGAAGAAACAATTAAGAAACAGTCTGAGCAAATAGAAGGGATTTCTGCTCAACTGCAAACAGCATTAAAACAAGCACAAGACTTAGCTATGAGGGCTTTTGGTAGCTCTAATCCTAAATAGTTACGATTTCTTAGCATCTTAACCATTTTTAATTCCTGAAGAGGAGATTTGTTGTGGTGGTGAAAAAGCCGACTGATAAGAATACTAAAGTAGAAATTCTTCAGGCATTTGAGGAGTTAGCTAAAGAAAAAGCAGCGCTGAAATCGGAACTTGAAAAAGTTGCCAAAGAAAACCAGTCTGGAACTAAAGAACAGCCAAAATTAGAACAAAAAATAGCTATGAATCAGCTTTCTAGCGTCCAACAGAAGATGAACAATACAATTGAAAGCTTGGCAAAGATTCAATTAGGTTTTGGCAGCGCTGCTAATGAATTATCAGAACAGCTAACCACAAAAGCCTCTAAGTTAGAAGAAATCAGGCGAAATTTAGAAGAAGAAATCCAACAATTGACACAACTGCACAAGTTGGAAGTTTCTGATGATATATTGGATAATCTCATCCAAGCTTATGAAGATAATACGAAAGCTTATCAGGAAGAATATAGCCAGCGTTCTGAAGTGTTATTCCAAGAAATATTAGAACAAAGGAATACTTGGGTAAAAGAACAGGAGGAACAGCAACGGACGATAAAAGAACGAAATGAAAACTTGAATAAAACTCGGCAACGCGATGCATCAGAGTATAAATATAATTTAGAACTTCAACGTCAGCTACAAAGTGACGAATACGAACAACAGCAGAAAGCACTATATAAACAACTGGAAGAATTACTACAAGAAACAGAGAAACAGTGGGCTGAACGAGAGAAAGCAATTGCTGAAAGAGAGAAACAATTTGAAGAATTAAAAGCGAAGGTAGAGGCTTTTCCGAAAGATAAAGAAGCAGCTATCAAGAAAGCTACAGAAGAAGGCAAAGGCATCGCCCACTACCAAGCTAAAGTAAAATCAGATTTATATTCTAAGGAAGTGGAAGGGCAAAAGCGTTTTTATGAACAGAGACTGCAATCTTTAGAACAAACTATTACTAACCAAGAGACGCGGATTCAAAATCTTTCTAAGCAACTTGAATCTGCTCTCAAACAAGTTCAGGATTTGGCAGTGAAAGCGATTGAAGGTACTTCAAATGTTAATTCCTATCAGGCAATCAAAGAAATAGCTTTAGAACAGGCAAAAACTCAAGCGAAAAATAAATAAGCTGATTTCTTTTTGATGAGAGTAGTAGAAGACTTAATTTAAATTAAGTCTCTACTACGAACTATAACGTTTTTTATTCGGTTTTCTTTGGTTTTTTGATGTCTGGGGGGGGTTGTAGTTTCTTCTTTGTTCCGGTATCTTGTGTTTGCTGAAATGCTTGCTTAGAATTTGGCTCTTGACTAGACATAATACTGAATTTGAAAATTTACTACAATATTATCTACATCACGGGTATTGTTGATTACAGAAATATATCATAGAAAATTTAAGTTTCGCTAAAAAAAAGTTAGTAAACAATATTACCACTGTAGGAACTTTCAGTTTGAACGGAATAAATATAAATCTTAATATAGGAATCCGATTTGATTTCTGAAAAAATCTAAGTATATGTAGGGGAGCCAGTCGTGTGGGCGGGTTTCCCGACTTGAGCGGTAGCGTAGCGGTAGCAACGCAGGAGCGTCACTGGCGTTGTGTTAGCGTCAGCGTAACGCACCAAAAACTTTGGAGTCAGGTGCGCTACGGCTTACGCCTAACACACCCTACGTGTATTTCAAAAATCAAATATGAGTCCTATTTATGAGTTAGCGATCGCTCGGTAGATTTACATGTCAAGCAAAGCTAGAAAAACCTAGATTGGGTGGAATATCCTGAATCCGCCCAGGCCCGATCGCTCGTAATGCTTCTTTGAGTAAAATATCCCCAGTATACAAGGCACGTCCGACAATCACACCAGTCACGCCTTGAGGTTCTAACGCTAACAAACTCAACAAATCGGTGATAGAACTCACCCCGCCAGAGGCAATTATCGGGATGGAAATTACCGATGCAAGTTCTCGCAAAGCTTCTAAATTGGGGCCGATGAGAGTACCATCGCGGAGAATATCTGTATAAATGATGGCGGCTGCACCCAATTCTTGCATTTGTACAGCCAGTTGAGTTGCTAAAACTTCCGAAGTTTCTAACCACCCGCGAGTAGCAACTTTGCCGTTACGGGCATCAATGCCAATAATAATCTGTTCGGGAAATTCTTCACACAGTTGTTGTACTAGCTGGGGTTGTTCTACAGCAATGGTTCCGAGAATTGCCCACTGTACGCCTAGATTGAATACTTGTTGCACGCTGGTGCGATCGCGCAATCCTCCACCAATTTCAATGGGTACTGACACCGCATGAGCGATCGCTTCAATTGCTGCCAAGTTTACTACTTTACCCGCTTTAGCACCATCTAAATCAACTATATGCAATCTGGTAGAACCTTGATCTACCCACTGTTTGGCAACATCAACGGGATTGTCGCTAAAAACTTGCGAGCGATCGTAGTCTCCCTGATACAGTCGCACACAGCGACCTTCTAGTAAATCAATCGCTGGAATTACATCCATTTACTTCTTCCTCATAACTCAATACAATCAAAACTTAGCTGTGACGCATTTAAACTGTATATTGACTTGTTTGAAGGTCGTCCTTAGTCCTTGGTCATTTGTGTTTACAAAGGACTAATGACTTTTGATTTTTAATTGCCTTACAGCTTGTCCAAAACCCAGCACCAGCAAGATGTTAGAAAGGGTCAAAAATAGTTCTGCACCACCGTGCAACCAATCGACATTGGCCAAAGACTCACCGTAATGTAATTGAGCGTAAATTCCGGCTGGGATGGTGATGGCAACAAAGACGAGAGTACCGTAAAATCCATATAGCGCTAAACGCGGCATTTGCGGACTGCGGCTGAGAAACCACAAGAAACCCAAATAGGGAAACAGTGAAAGTGCAAACAGGGTTTCTTTAGAAATCATGGCTCTGATTTAATAGGTTTTGGTTCAACAGTGTCAGGAGATTTGGTAGAACGCCAAATCAAAAACGCTGCTGCCCAAAGCGTAAAATTACCAACTAAGGTCATGGTAGCTTGAAGTGTTACCAGCCATTCTAGAGATTGGGCGTTGTCGAAATAATGCCAGGTACAAGCACACATAGCGCTAACTAAAGCTGGTAACATGGCCAGGGACAATCCCCACCAATTACGATTATTAGTGAGTTCGCCGTAAGTCCAGATTAACCAAATGGCGACAATCCACTCAATAACGCTAGAAATATGAATAATCCAGGTGGGAATCGATAGGGCGTGCATAAGAAAGTTAGGAGTTAGGAGGAGGACGCGATTAATTGCGTCTGTACAAGAGTTAGGAGTTATAGCTGGGGGCTGGGG
>NZ_NOLK01000144.1:0-21091 GCF_002245985.1 Nostoc sp. 'Peltigera membranacea cyanobiont' 232 | reverse complement strand
GTCAAGAAGAAGAAACCTACAACATCGTTGCAGCCCACGGCTACTTCGGTCGGTTAATCTTCCAATATGCTTCCTTCAACAACAGCCGTTCTCTGCACTTCTTCTTAGCAGCATGGCCTGTAATCGGTATCTGGTTCACCGCCTTGGGTGTCAGCACAATGGCGTTCAACTTGAACGGTTTCAACTTCAACCAATCAATCATTGACTCTGAAGGTCGGGTGATTGCAACTTGGGCGGATGTTATCAACCGCGCTAACCTGGGTATGGAAGTAATGCACGAGCGTAACGCTCACAACTTCCCTCTAGATTTGGCTGCTGGGGATCTTGCTCCTGTTGCTCTTTCCGCTCCTGCTATCAACGGTTAATCACTGCCTGATTCAGTTGAAAATTAAATAAAACGGAAAGCGCTCTCCAAAAGGGGGCGCTTTTTAGCATCTTAGTTAGTTGCTGGAACCAATTCCACATCTGCACACGAGCCACCTGTAAGCCTATAGTCATCTACCTGAACCCAGCTATCCTGACCTAATGCCCAGAATCCTGTGAAGATGTTGTACTCAGTTTTACTGTCTGTTCTGAATGAGAGTGTCAGAGGTGTGTAGCGAGGTAAGCTACCAAACTTAATTTCTGAAAACACCTTCTGTCGGGCATCTCGCACCCCAAAATAACCATCTGTGACATTGCCTGATGTCCGTACATAAGCTATTAACTTATACTGAGTATTAGGCTGTAGTCTAACGCGCTGACGGATACCATTCCATCCAGAAACATTTCGCATCCAGGCGTTGTTTTTACCGAAATTGCTGTAGCCTAATCCTCGATCAATGCCAACTCTACCTTCACCAACCCAAGGACTGCTGACCCTTTTGCTGGTCTGTCCTTCAAAGTTTCCACCGTCTAGAGGAGAGGCGCATGAAGCTTGAGCTTCAGTAGAGCAGAAACTAAGGGTAATTAGAGTGGTAATGAATACTGCAATTTTGCTGATTGAGAACTGTTTACTAGTCATTTAGCCTTATCCTTTGACTCAGGGTAATTACGAAAGCCACTGAGTATATAATATGTTCGCACAATCAGTTTTATGCAATGGAGGTTCTGGAGTCATTTCCACAATTTCGTCTGCTAACAACTCCACACCCCGATCGCCCAAAATCCTGGCTGCAATCATGCGATGATAGTTGTCTACAGACCACATTTGGCTAGTGTTTTCATCCGAGCGATCGCTCCTAACAATTAATCTTCCCAACTCCGTAGGCTGAAAACTACTTCAAAATTCTGTAGGAATGTCATCATAGTTAAGGTAAAAACATTCTGGAGACAAGACAACGGTTTACGCACGCCCTTTAGCACGGTTAATTGAGCAATTGCAACGCCTGCCGGGAGTTGGCCCCAAAAGTGCCCAACGACTGGCTTTGCATATTTTGAAGCGACCAGAAGCAGAAGTAGAGGCTTTAGCACAAGCTTTAATTGAGGCAAAAAAACAGATCGGTTTGTGTTCTGTTTGCTTTCACTTATCTGCTGAACCTGTTTGTGAAATCTGCCGGAATGCCAATCGTGACAATAATACTATTTGTGTTGTAGCAGATCCCCGCGATGTGATTGCGCTGGAAAAAACCCGCGAGTATAAAGGCAAGTATCACGTTTTGGGCGGGGTGATTTCGCCAATTGATGGAATTGGGCCAGAACAGTTAACTATACTGGCTTTGCAGCGACGGGTGAATCAGCAAAAGCCTCAAGAAGTGATTCTGGCAATTAGTCCGAGTGTAGAAGGGGAGACAACAACACTATATATAGGTCAGCTACTGAAACCATTTACCAAGGTGACGCGGATTGCCTTTGGTTTACCTGTAGGTGGTGATTTGGAGTACGCCGACGAAGTGACCCTGGCAAGGGCATTGGAAGGACGCAGGGAGTTAGATTAAACTTAATTCAAAGGTTTATAAACTAAAAGTAAAGATTTTGAGGTAGGGGCAATTCATGAATTGCCCCTACCTCAAATGATTAATTCGGTTTACCTGTAATCGTAAATGCTGCCCAGTAGTAAGGATGATTATAAAGATTTTTATCTGATGCCATCTTACTATTTCTATATAGTTGTGTGGCTAAATAAGTTTGAATTCGTAATTCTTCAGGATGTAGATTATTCAAGATATCTTGATACCATTTTGTCAGTTCTCCAGCAGTGAGTTCTTTCAGCCATAGTGTTGCTTCAGCTAAGGCAGTAACCGCTGATTTATTAGGCTGTAATCTCCGGTAAAACTCTATCATTACTAAGGCACTAGCTGAAGATTCTACACTCCACAGAGTACTCACTACATGAGGGACACCGTGACTCACTAAACCACTGGCTAAACTCACATATTCACTACTAGTAGTGTAGTTACTAGTACTTAAATTTTCACAGGCAGAGAGAGTAATAAGGTTGTAACTTGCTAGATTTTGTTGGACGATTTCATCTAGAGTGAGTTTGTCTTCACCTGCTAGTGCTAATTCTGACTTTTTGGGTTCAGCCAAATTATTAGTGACATGCCCCGTAAAATGAAAGATATTGTAACTATCAAAAAAGGCATTTCCTACAACATTTTTTGTAGCTTCTACTCCCTGAATTCGTTGGATATTATTGAACATCTGGCTAACAACTTCAGACTCCAGTTTAGCAAATTTTACTGTAGGATAAGCTGCACTTTCAGGATGTTCGACACTGAGCAATAACTGATTTTGCCACTGCCAAATATCTTCAGTTCTTATTGATAAACCTGTTTGGGCACTAGGCAGATAGGTAACTGTGAAATTTGACTCCACATTCGGCAACTCTTCTTGAGATGGGGAAGAGAGATGGAAAAGGGTATGAATGGGCAATCTGTACAAGTCGCGGTGAGGAATTAAAACTAGTTGGGTGATGCCTTCGAGTTCCTGGGAAATTGTGGAAATATTCAATATCCCATATAACTGCACGAGTTTCTGTTCCATATCCACTCGCCAAGAATGCTGGCTTTTACTTTCTTTGTCTTGGGCTGTGGTGCGATATTCTTGGTATTGGTGATGCCAATCTTCGAGCCAAGTTTCAAATTCAATTAGGCGTTGCACTGCTTCGGGTAAAGGTAATTCGTTTAGACGGATAGCGTCTTCTCCTAAAGGTATTCCCCCAGCATCTTGCATGGGTGTAAATAGGAGGATTGGTGATGGCGCTTGGTCTTTGAGAATGAAAGTATGGAGGGCGACTGGACTAATATGCCAGTAAATAATTGCTGTTGTAGGATTGAATAGTTCTTGAATTGCACCATAATAGGGCGAGTAAATATTATCATTCCAGCCAGAAATTAGCCAGTTTAAACAAGCATTTTTGCCTTGTTCGGCAATTTCCCAGGCTTCTACTAAATCACCAGACTCTACTGCTAAATCAACTGCCAATTGATCGAAGCCTGCAAATTTCAAAGCTAGCTGTTTTTTACTTTCGGATGAGCGAGTTTCTTCACTCAGCAATTGTCGCAATAAATCTGTACCGCGTTGCAGCAATTCTTGGACTTGTGTTGTTTGTCCCAAACCCATCAGCACTTTGCTTAGAGATTGCAAAACTTCTAGGTGGAACTGGGGAAAATATTCTAGTGTTAGGGTTAATAGCGCCTGATGGTATTCAGATGCAGCTTTGCGCCAATAATCGCGGGGATTAGTATGTTTTTTGCCTTGCTCGTAGTAAGTATTAGCGATCGCCAAATGCAATCTCCCCCAACCTTCTGGGTGGGTATCTGTCCGCAGATGCTTTAATCCTTCTTCGTAGCTGGCTAGTTTTCCTTCGTAGCCTCCTTGTTGTAAGTCGGGATTTGTTGCTGTGATACTACTCGACAAATTCAGCAATGCGTCAGAATTTACTAAATTACCGATCGCAGTTCCCCGACCAATCCAAGCTTCCCAATAATCTTGTTTAATTTCCAAAGCGTTGTCATAACAAGCGATCGCTTCGGCAAATTGTTCTAAATAAAACAGCGCTACTGCCTGATTATACCAAGCTAGGTGGAAGTCGGGTTTGATGGCGATCGCTTGGCGATAGGAGGCGATGGCTTCTTGGCGACGACCTAAGTTGTCTAACGCTATACCTCGGTTGTACCAAGCTAAGTAGAAGTCGGCTTGAACTGAAAGGGCTTTATCCCAGGAGGCGATCGCTTCTGACCACCTTCCCAAATTAAACAGCACTACACCCCGATCTATCCAAACTTCGTGATACTCTGGGTTAATTTCTAGGGCTTTGTCGTAGGATATAATTGCCTCTGCAAATTGTTCGCCTACAGCTAGGGCTATCCCTCGGTGATACCAGTTTTCCTGGTCTTCTGGTTCCAAATACAGGGCTTGGTCATAACTAGCAATCGCTTCGGGTAGCCAACCTAACTTCAGCAGCGCCAAACCTTTGCTAGACCACGCTTCTTGGTAATCTGGCTTGACTTCTATGGCTTTGTCAAAAGATGCGATCGCTTCTTCAAAATATCCTAATTCTCCGAGAGTTCCACCCCGGTTGTACCAAGCTTTGTAGAAGTCGGGTTTCAGTTCTATGGCGGTTTCGTAAGATGCGATCGCTTCTTCAAAACGTTCTAAATGGAACAGCGTCAAGCCTCGATTAAACCAATACTCTGAAAATTCTGGTTGAAGTTCAATAGCTCGATCGTAAGATGCGATCGCGCCTAATAAATCTCCTGTTTTCGCTTGCTGAAGACCTTGGTAAAACCACCCTTGAGCGTGGGTAATCGGATTATCGCTATGTCGCTCAATAATACCAGGAGAATTACTGCTTTGAACTGCCAAGTTAGAAGCAAGTTGCTGGACTAAATTGGTACTCTGATCCAATCTCACCCACAACTCATCTAATGTATTAGCCACATTTGGCTCTAAATTTGTCAAAGCGTTATCCCAGGTTTCCACTGAGAGAGAAGTTGTTAATTCAGTTCTTTGTCTTGTAGAAAGGAGATTAGCTCCTGTTGTATTTTGAATAACTTCTTCATCATCGAACCTCACTTGGGCTAATGAGGTGATTGAATCTTCCTTGGCGGGGAGAGGAAGATTTTCGGGTATTGTGGTTTGGGCTTCTTCCCTTTCATACTCCAATACCAATTCCTCTGAATTCTCGGTGAATCTTTCCTCAAAAGAAGCATTTTCAGGCGCTGACGCGATCGGTTCAACATCTGGCACTTCATCATATTCCCATAATTGCTCACCTAAGCTGCGGATTAGCTCTTGCCCAGGCGAAATTGGGATAATTTCTTCATCGGTTGTGATTTCTATAACATCTGGCTCATCATACTCCCATAACTGCTCGCCTAAATTGCGGATCAGTTCTTGCCCTGGAGTAGTTTCTATGACATCTGGCTCATCATACTCCCATAACTGCTCACCTAAGTTGTGGATCAGTTCTTCCCCAGGAGTGATTTCTACCCCATATTCTTCAGGAGTGATTTCTAAGTCCTCTTCGGGATAATTCTCCTCATACTCTATCTGTGTAGGTGAGTTTTGCATCATTCGGATGCCAATGTCATAAGCAACATCTCCAATTCTGCCAACACCAAGTTCCCCCAATTGCACCATTTGGGCTGCTAAAAGAGGATTCGGTGCAGGTGAAGCTAGCAAGCTTTCGCCAAACATCACCAACCAATCTATCCAGCGTTCAGCCGGAATCCGATTTTCGACCCGTTGCAGATACCTCAATGCCCACTGTCGTCCTCGTGCTTGATGCACGCCTTCTAACAATTGGATAAACAATTGTTCCAAATCGGCATTGGTTAGTTCTGGTAGTACCTCCACCAGATTGTGTCCTCTCGCACCCTTGAAAGAACTAGCCTGCTTACTTTCAATGAGGCGCTTTAAAAACCTTTTAAGCGACTGCGATATCCGCCTGAGCATCTGCCACACTATTGGATTTTGTTTTTCTAGATTGTAGCCATCGTTGTGTTAAAAAAGTCATCAATTACGTAAAAATCCATTAGATCGGGACAGCGCTTCCGTCGCAGGTTAGCAAAAAATATACAAACATTCAAGAGTACAGTATTACAACGTTACAATTCCCCGATTCGACTAATTTTCTGTTTGCTCTGTAGTCGATTGACCAGCAGGATATAATTGCTCGATCAATGCCTGGACAAGCACTTGTGGATCGTCTGTCTCAACGGCAAGTTGTTGAGCAATCTGCTGGCGTAAGTTTTCATCGTCCTGCAACATCACAAATAACTCTTCTAGGGTGACAGTTTGGTATTCTCCCTCTGGGGGATTCTGTGGTGCATCTGCTGACTCTGATGTGGGGGCGGTTGGCTCAGATGGTAAAGTTGTGCTAATCGCATCTGGCCCTTCATATTCCCAAATTGGTTCGCCTTGATTGCGTGTTAACAACTGCATCCCAATACTATGGGCGACATCTCCGATTTCTCCGATGTTCAACTCACCCAGTTGTACTAACCGCGCAGCGATTTCATTATTGGGTGTAGGTGATGCTAGTAATTTTTCGCCAAAGCGCTCTAACCACTCAACCCAGTCTTCAGTTGTAATCCGATGTTCAATATTATGCAGCCACTTTTGCGCCCAGACTTCCCCTCGTGCCTGATGTACTCCTTGCAACAGCTCCGTAAAGAGAAATTCCAGATCCGTATCGCTTAGGGGTGGTGCTGGTTCTTTTTGGATATTTCCTCTAGATTTTGAGGTAGTCTGTTTTCCACCAAACAAGCTCTGAAAAAGCTTTTTGAGCCATTGAAATAGCCGCTTGAGCATCTGCTGCACCATCGAGTTTTGCTTATCCTAAAATTGTAGCGATCGCACTGGACTATAGCGTTAGTTCTTTGTCATTTGTCATTTGTCATTTGTCATTGGTCATTGGTTATTGGTTATTTCTTCCCATTGCCCATTCCCAAATTTTTTATATAGAACAAATGTACTAAATGCTATGCTATAATTCCGATACGTTGATGTTGAAATCATAGTCAAGAATATGATCTAGTTGCTTGCTTTCCTGAGTGCCAAAATTGACGGCATTAGTTGAGTGTAAGCGCTATGGCAATATCGATAAACAAAGCAGGTACGAGAGTTTAAAATAATTGAATCCTAAACTCGACTCGGTGCTACTAATTCACGTTGAAAGGCATTGAAGTCTATTTTTCCATGTCTTACGAACCCCTGCACCACAAATATCGCCCCAAAAGTTTTGCTGAACTGGTGGGACAAGAGGCGATCGCTACTACCCTCACGAATGCGATCGGCACATCTAAAATTGCCCCCGCCTATTTATTTACTGGGCCAAGAGGTACGGGGAAAACTTCTAGTGCCCGCATTTTGGCTAAATCACTCAATTGTCTCAAAAGCGATCGCCCCACTGCTGAACCCTGCGGCGTGTGTGATGTTTGTCAGGGAATCACCAAGGGTTATGCCTTAGATGTAATTGAAATCGATGCCGCTAGTAACACTGGTGTCGATAATATCCGCGAGTTGATTGAAAAAGCCCAGTTTGCTCCTGTGCAGTGTCGTTATAAGGTTTATGTAATCGATGAATGCCACATGCTCAGTACTCAGGCATTCAACGCGCTACTTAAGACCCTAGAAGAACCACCGAAACACGTAGTTTTTGTATTGGCGACAACAGATCCGCAACGGGTGTTACCAACAATTATTTCGCGCTGTCAAAGGTTTGATTTTAGACGCATTCAATTAGAGGCGATGGTTAAGCATTTAAGTGCGATCGCATCTTATGAAAGCATTCATATTTCACCCGCCGCTGTAACCCTGGTAGCCCAACTTTCTCAGGGAGGGTTGCGGGATGCCGAAAGTCTACTCGATCAATTGGGTTTGTTAGCAGGTGAAGTGACACCAGATAGAGTTTGGGATTTGGTGGGGACAGTAAGCGAACAGGACTTATTGGGGCTTTTAAATGCGATCGCTCAAGATAAACCAGAAGCAGTTCTAGACTGTACTCACTACATTCTAGATCGTGGTCGAGAACCCCTAACTCTCCTCCAAAATCTTGCCGCCTTCTACCGCGATTTACTCATAGCCAAAACTGCACCCAACCGCCACGATTTGGTTGCTTGTACTCAGCAAACCTGGACGGCGCTGGTTGAGTTTGCCCAATACTTCGATATGAGCGTGATTTTAGCAGGACAGCAACATCTACGAACATCGGAAGTGCAAATTAAAAACAGCACCCAGCCACGTTTGTGGTTAGAGGTAACATTACTAGGATTGTTACCCAGTGCGACAAATATTCAGCCACAAGCCCCAAGTGTCATGCAGCAAGTTAACACACCTGCTGTATCTCCAAGTTATCGTTCAGCAGTTCCCCAAAATCATGCAGTCTCTTCTTTACCGATAGCTGAACCGCAAACAAATCATAATTCTCCAAACCATCATGTAGCGACTGCCCAAAATCAGCCCCTTATTTCATCTCCCCCAGTTGAACAGCAAACAAATCACAATTCTGGCGCTAACTCAGTTTCACCACCAACCCCAGAACCTGTATCTGCACCCGTGTCACCTGGGAACGTTGAACCAGTAACTTCAGAAATTGCTGGGGAAGCACAATATGACTTAACTCAGGTTTGGCAACAAGTGCTTGGTTGTCTAACACTTCCGGGAAGTAAAGCCCTGTTTAAGGAGCATGGATGTCTATTAAGTATCAACGATGGTGTTGCTCACGTTCGGATGCCGCCAGGACTAGTTAAGTATGCTCAAGGCAAATTGGCGGATGTCGAAGCAGCTTTTGGAAAAGTTTACCAACAAAAAGTACAGGTGATTTGGGTTACAAACCAATCCAAGACTGCTCTTGTGAATGAGAGTAAAGCAATTCCACCAAAAGACTCTACTCGCGTTCAGCAACCACCAACTCCCAGTTACAACCAGCAAATTTCAACTCCAGCGCCAGTACCACAGCCAGCAACGCCACCACCAACACCACTAAAAACTGAGCCGATTGCAAGAAATGGAAATGGGGCAAATGGAAATGGGACAAATGGAAATGGGGTAAATAGAAATGGGGCAAATGGAAATGGGGCGCAAACTTTGCCTCCATCACCACAGCGAACACCTGCACCTGATTGGGAAGTTGATGAAGTAGAGATCGCAGCTCAACGTCTCGCAGTATTTTTCAACGGAGAAATTATCCGCTTTGCAGATGATTTCCCAGAATTCTCCGATTCCATAACTACACCTGAGTGGATAGAAGAATCAGAAATTGATGATGAATAAAAAAATGCAAAATTATTGTTGGTAATTTTGCATTTTGAATTTTTAATTCCCCAAAGGGGCTATTCCCCATGCCCCGTATGCAATGTTTTCACCCATTTTAGGCGTTTTGGTCTTACCGACATCCGAGCAGTAGTACTGCTCATGACAACTAGCCAGTGCAACATATATAAACTGCCACGCATAGTTTGCACTAGCATCAGCAAATATGTAGAAAGTGAGAATTTCGGATCTTGACGGATGCGCCTTAGACCTGTATACATTCCCACCATCGACATGGTAACGGACAAACCTGTAATGGGACTTAACATTGGTGGACGATGACGCGCGATCGCCATTAACAAATCTGGTACTGCTGCTGTAGGCAAGATATACATAATCAGCATAAAAATCAGCAAATCCCAGCTTTTGCGCCATCCCATGCGGTTTTTGAGAATTAAATCCCAATAATCTAGATAGCGTTGATAACCGCCTTCTGCCCAGCGGTTGCGTTGATGCCAAAGTGCGATCGCATTTGTCACACCTTCTTCTTGCACTGCTGGATGGAAAACACACTCAATATCCCATTTATCCAAATGTAAGCGGATTGTCAAATCCAAATCATCGGTAATGGTTTCCTCATTCCAGCCACCGCAGCTTTCCAAGGCTGAACGCCGGACAAATTGACCATTGCCCCGCAGTTCGCCAATCCCACCAAGGGCAGTGCGTTGTTGCTGAAACCAGGTATCAAGGGCCATTTCGGCCATTTGCCCCTTAGTCCAAAAGTTTTCTTTGGCGTTGGCGATTGCTTTTCGCACCTGCACCGCCCCCACTTTTTCTCTTTGAAATAAAGGTATTACTTGTTGCAGCATATCTGGTGTAACTTGGGCATCAGCATCAAATACTGCTATAATGTCGCCCTTTGTCAGTGGCAACACCTGATTCAATGCCCCTGATTTGCCGCCACTAGCTTCTGCTGAACGCCTTAGTACTTTCAGTTGGTTGTGTTTCTGCTCTAGTTCTGCTAGTAAATCCGGCGTGCGATCGCTGCTATGATCGTCAATTATCCAGACTTCATACTGCCCACCTGGATATTCCAGATTACAAAGATTTTTGACTAATTTAGTAATTACTGCTTCCTCATTTTTCGCAGCTACCAGCACAGATACAAAGGGCAAATCTCCCTGTATTTCTTTTGGATAGCGACGGGATTTAGTAAACACTACCACCAAAGCATGGAATCCTAGAATGGTGGTCAGTCCTAGAATAAATATAGAAGCCCAAGAAACTAAATGTAGAGCGATCGTGCCACTCCAGACAACGGTCAAGACTAGAGCAGCCTTACGTCTACGACCTTGAAACCGGGATGGTAGAGACATAGGATCTGTCTCTAACACTGACTCCTCATCTACTGATAGGTCAGACAACAAGGAGTTGAGCGGATCAAGCTCTTGATAAGAATCTTCTTCGGGCCAGGAATTCGCTGGCATAGGTTAGGTTGCTTGATTCAAAAACCAGTATTTGTCTACAGTTAGTAATTTTACGGACAAATATCCCTAAGCTACTTTTCCCGATTTCAATCGGAATGGGCAAACTGCAATACCCGCTATCCCTAAGCTAAAAGCTGCTGAGACTACCTTTGTTGTCACTGCCACTCTGGGTAATTACTTAGCATTAACCACGTTTCCTACTCTTAGACAGAGGCTTGATTCCTTTAATAGCCACTTGGGCAGGAAGCTTGTAGAGTCTAACTTTCTCCAATGAGAATTCCGGTTTAGGCAAAGTGATACCAAGATAACAGCAGCTTGTTGTTGGGAGAAACAGCAATAATAACATCCACAACTTTAATAGTGGGGATTTTTCATGTTATGTTATTGCGCCCAGCTTCGATCAAAGTTAATGCAGCCTTATTGTAACTGAAATTTTAATATTTCTTAGCAGTAACTTCATTTAGGGGCAGGGGGAAGGGTGCAGAGGAGAGGAATTTTCCCCTGCCCCCTACTCCCTCTTTCTACTGTGTGCTTTAGACACATCTTTTGGGAACACTACTAACATCCACTAATATCCCTAGTTGCCAACTAACTTGAGGAATATTTAACAATGTCTATTGAGCAACTCCAGCCTGCTACTCAACAACAAGCCAGTGTTTACTTACCTTACGTTCAGGGTACTAAGCGCAATTTCTTACCCTATGCCATCAGTCTTTATCAAAAAGGGGTTTTGGAGGGACACCGAAAGATAGAAGCTAGTGAACATATACCCTTCGTCGCCTCCTGGAATGTTGCCACTTTACCCTCAGACTTAACCCGTTGCCGAATTCAGTTTGATGGCAATGCCGATCTGAGTTACGAACTAATGATGGCTAGTTTCGAGTTTATTAATTTTTTAATTGAAGTTATGGAAAACTATAAACGCCATCGCTTGACCGATTTTTCACAACCGTTTTACCGCAAGTTACTGCGTATAGACGATTAATTAAACTTAGCCGAACTAGCAAAAGTTCGGCTCGTTTTTAAAACTACTCTGGATTATGAAATTTATCAACTTCCCAGTTTAAAAACATCTTCATAAGAAGATGTTTTTAAAGTCTAATTTATTATTCCCCTGGGCAAATATAAGTCCCGGCTATACAAGACTTTACCCCGCATTTCTCACAAGTTTGAAATGCAGAGGGGCAGAGGGGCGGAGGGGATTGAACTTGGCACATTGAACTCTCCTCTGCTCCCCTGCTCCCCTGCTCCCCTGCACAAGCTTTGAGCATTGGTGAGAAATCCGGGTTTACGTGCCTCCGCAGGTTAAGCAAACCCTTGATTTTTTATTAGTCCACCTCTGTGAACTAAGATTTGTGTAGTAGCGACTTCTAATCGCCCAATACTTTCTTAGGGCAGATGTCTTTTTTTCTTTTCAAAACCATACCAAAACCAGCTACCAGGAATGTTCCAAGAATGCTAGCGGGTTCTGGAATAGAAGTTTCATCAATAGGTACTTTGATTCTTAAATTCGCCAGAGTAGCGTTAGTGATGGTCAAGGATGTTACAGTTGGCGAACCTGGGATATCAGACTGGAAATCAAAGACTGTGGGAGTTAAGCTACCATTGCGATCGCTATATCGCTCCCCATATCCACTTACTTCAAAAGTGCCCTGATACTGCTTTCCGGTGTCTGGGTCGATAACAGTACCAGTGTATAAGGCTTTTATGAGATTAAATTCATCCTGAACTACTCCTTGAAATTTGGTTCCTGCCAATTGTCCTTGGTATTTATAGGGAGTCAACTGACCACCAGAGAGAACTGGCGATGTCAGAACACCATCAAACGAGACAAAGGGAATACCTTTAAAGTCAACAAAGTAATGCAGACTTCCATCAGAGCGTGTTTCTACCTGTAAATAATCTGACTGGTATACAGGAACATAATTAGGATTATTGTTAGTACCTAAGTTCCGGTAATAAGTTCCAGTGTCATCCGTATCAATACGAGTAACACTGTTATTGAAATTGGGATTATTTCTAGGAAGTTCGATTGTTCCTGATAATGTGCCAGTGCTTTCAATTGTGATGAATTGAGCAGCCGAAGCACTTGCTCCACTAAAACCGATGATTGCTGCCGCTAAACAACTGCTGCTAACAAATGCACAACCTAGCTTAGTTCCTGATGAACTTACTTTCATTAACAATTGGCTCCTTGAACCGCCGATAAAAACACACCTAGTAAGCCGAGATTTATTTAAAATATTTCTCAGGCACGATTTATTATTCCCAAGCTTGTGGTGGAAGTTTCATCAGCAACAAAAAGCCTTGTTAATCCCGATCTTTATTCTTGTGTTTGTGGAGCGTGTCGGAGACAATCACCTCATAAGGGACTTCCAAAGAAAAAATAACCAATCGCTGCATAAGCAGGGGAGCAGGGGGAGTAAGAAAAATATAATCTGAATAAATTGGATAGTTTATTTTCTGAAAGTCCATTACCCAATTTGAATCTCGTTTCATTAGGGATTTCCAAGAAATAAACGAACCACTCCAGACGCAGAGAAGCCAGTGCGCCCTTGCGGTTCCACAACTTGTAGCAACTGGCGCGACACGGAGAGAGGAGAAATAGAGAGAACTTTTGTGTCAGTTTTGGGATATTTTTTATTTGGAAGTCCCTAGATTGGAGACGATAGACTTTTTATAAGAGTAATTTTTACAAAAACTCGAATTTCCCAACATTTCAAAGCAGGTATGGGGCAATGGTGCGATTAAAACCGTGGCAGTGGGTCGTCTTAGTAATCCCGATCGCGTTTATCATTATTTTCTTACTGGTATCCGCCGGTTCACAAATTCACGCCTGGGGTATTAGTTGGATTTGGGGTGTATTCACCCTTTTATTCGTTGGTTGGCGTTGGCTGTTGGTTAAATGGACTCAACCTGCTGTTAACCAAGTGGAAGCTGTATTAGCTCAAGTCCAAGAAGAATTAGAATCGGCAGCAGAGGATACAGTCAGAACATCAGCCGGAAGTGATGTGACAAAGCTTGCAGAAACAGCACTTCAAGAGATTCTGCAAGCGGCACAAAGCGATCGCCCGATTTGGGAAGACTGGGCAACTTTTTGGACGCGATGCCAGGATTTGGTAGTAGCGATCGCTCATATCTATAATCCTCAAATTCAATATCCTCTGCTGAATATTTACGTCCCCCAGGCTTACGGGCTGATTCGTGGAACGGTGGATGACATGGATCAGTGGATGCAAAAGTTATCCCCTGTCCTCAATCAGGTAACGGTTGGACAAGCATATCAAGGATACGAGGTCTACCGAAAGTTAGAGCCATCGGCTCGGAAATTTTGGAAAGCTTGGAATTGGGCACAGTGGATCTTAAATCCGGTGGCGGCGGTGGCAAAACAAGCCAGTCAGGGTTCTAGTAACCAGGCAACTCAGCAATTATTGGGGAATTTGAGTCAGTTATTCCGGGAAGCTGCCTTGAGAAACTTATGTCGGCAGGCGATCGCACTCTACGGACGTAGCACATTACCAGTTTCAGCAACTGTAGTATCCACGACTTTACCCAAGGCAAAAACCCAAACACTCCGAGAAATCTTGACTCAAGCTCAACCAGCCGAGGCGGTTGAGCAAAAACCCGTGAATATTCTGCTGGTGGGGCGCACGGGGTCGGGCAAAAGTAGCCTAATTAACACGCTATTTCAGTCCGATCTCGCAGCCGTTGATGTTTTGCCCAGTACCGATCGCATTCAGAATTATCAATGGCAGACTCAAGGTGGGGAAACCCTGACGCTTTGGGACACGCCTGGTTACGAACAAGTCAACCGTGCCGATCTAAGAGACTTGGTGCTTGATTATGCCATCAATGCAGATTTGCTGTTGTTAGTTACCCCTGCCCTCGATCCTGCCCTGCAAATGGATGTAGACTTTCTGCAAGATATAAAAGCAGAAGTTGCAGATTTACCAGCGATCGCGATCGTCACTCAAGTAGATCGGCTGCGTCCCATCCGCGAATGGCAACCGCCTTATAATTGGGAATGGGGCGATCGTTCAAAAGAAATTGCCATTCGAGAAGCTACTGAGTATCGCGCCAAATTGCTGGGAAACTTCTGTAATCTAGTTCTACCATTGGTTACAGGTGACAGCAAAACAAATCGAGTTGCTTGGGGAGTAGAGGCGCTATCGCTGGGATTAGTAGATGCGATCGCGCCTACCAAGCAACTCCGTCTCGCCCGCTTTTTGCGTAACCTTGAAGCCCGCACCGTTGCTGCGGCCAAAATCATCGACCACTACACCTTCCAGATGGCGACAACACAAGGACTAACGGCATTGCTTAAAAGTCCTGTCCTCCAGTTTGTTTCTACCCTCTCAACTGGATCTCCAGCCTTAGCATATATGCTGGCAGAGCAAATTCCTGTGGAACAGTTGCCGATTGTGATTGGCAAACTCCAAATGGCTTACGAGCTTTTCTCGCTCTTGAGTACAGCTAACTCTAATCCGCTCAACTTTGAATTACTATCCCTCTGGCCGCTAATGCTGGAAAATTCCACTTCACCCGATCGCAATGCCTGGGCATTTGGTCACGCCCTAGTGGAGTATTGGACTCAGAATTTAACGGTTCAACAACTCCGCAATCGATTTGAGTATTATCTATCGATTGCCAAATAATTTGTTTGCGTTGAGGAATTAATGTCGGCATCTTCAATTTTGCTACGCCTAAATAGCGAGTTTAGTAGCCAGGTTGACTCAATCTGATTAAACACCAAAAATTGCATTAGCCCATAGGATCGATGCAGAATATTTACTTAGGGAAATCAAAATATTTATACATTAAAAACAGGAGATAAAATGCGGTAATATCTCTTATCTCTTAACATCAAAGTTAAGATTACGATTAGAATAGGTGTCTGCTGAAACCTACCCGCTTTACCTGATTTTTTACACGACAGGCCTTTTGTTCGGAGTTATTTATGAAAAATATCTTACAAAGCTCCATATCTCAAGAACAGAATTTACATCATGACAATAGCATTTCGTCTTATAATCGGCTGCTTTTGGTCGTGAAAGATTTGGCTTGTGTAAGGACAATTGAGGAAATTATTGAGATTGTGCGTTTGGCTGCGAGGGATCTCACTAATGCTGATGGAGTAACCTTTGTATTGCGGGATGGTGAATGTTGCCACTATGTTGATGAAAACGCCATCGGGCCACTTTGGAAAGGTATGCGTTTTCCCCTCAAGTCTTGCATCTCTGGTTGGGCAATGCTCAATAAACAAGCAGCCGTGATTGAGGACATTTACCAGGATGCAAGAATTCCTATTGATGCATATAAAGTTACTTTTGTCAAGAGTCTGGTGATGGTTCCCATCCGAATTGCCGATCCGTTGGGTGCGATCGGAGCCTACTGGAGTACACCACACCGAGCCACACCCGAAGAGATAGAATTGCTTGAGATTTTGACCGACACTACAGCAGTGGCGATCGCGAACGTTCAACTTTTCCAGAAACTTACCAATCAAAACGCCCTGAAAGACAAATTCATTGCGATGCTAGCTCACGAATTGAGGAATCCTGTTGCCCCCATCTCAAACGGAGTTCAGCTTCTCAAATTGAAGCTAGGCGAGACTGGTGCAGTCGGAGAAACAGTTTTAATGATGCAGCACCAGATTAAGCACCTCTCGAAATTGATTGATGAGTTACTGGATGTATCGTCCATCACCTATGGGAAGATTTCATTAAACCTTGAGAAGGTTAATCTAGTAGATTTGGTTCACCAGAGTATCAATGACCATACACAAGCAATAAAGAGATCGAATCTTACTGTAGTAAAAGACTTGCCAAATACGCCTGTGTGGGCTTATGTTGACCCCACCCGCTTCTTCCAAATCTTTGGAAACCTGCTTGATAACGCTTTAAAGTTCTCAAAGCCAGATGGGACAATTTGGGTGGATCTTTCATTTATTCCCGGTGAGAATGGCTCAGGTAGTGTAGCGACTTTATCTGTAAGAGACTCAGGCATAGGGATAGACCCGACAATCTTATCAGAACTATTCGAGCCATTTACTCAGGGCGATCGCAGTTTAGACCGTTCCAGGGGCGGGCTAGGCTTGGGACTCTCGGTAGTAAAAAGTCTTGTGGAACTTCATGGTGGTAATGTTGAAGCCTCAAGTAGAGGGATCAATTTGGGAGCGGAATTCAAAGTTACTCTCCCTGTATGCGAAGAGATTAAAACCTTGGACAACGACTTGGAGATTACAGAAGCGGCTAAAAAATCGTTGAAGATTTTAGTTATTGAAGATAATGACGATTCAGCCTTCTCATTAAAAGCAGTGCTTGAATACTTTGGACATGAAGTTTCCATTGCCAGAAATGGAATTTTAGGGGTACAAGCGGCAAGAGAGTTTGAGCCTCATGTAATTATTTGTGACATTGGACTTCCCGAAATGGATGGATTCGCCGTTGCAGAGGAACTGAGTAAAGACTCCAAATTTACTGATTCAATTATGATTGCACTCACCGGCTACGGTAGCCAGGAGGATAAAGAGCTTGCACTTCAGTCTGGTTTTAAATGCCACTTGACCAAGCCTGTGGACTTTGACATCCTTACGGCAGAAATCGATCGATACTTCCTCGCGAGCGCGTAAGCGTAGATAGTCATAGACATCGCTTTTATCCCATTAAATCATCAGTTGCAGGCTGACCAGGATAAAAGCGATCGCTTAGAATTTCCTCAAAAGCATATAAACATTGGTTAGGAAAAGTTGAGAGTGGCAGATTTGTCTCTCCTGATGCTAAATCCCTACCGTTTTGATCCGATTCTTGAAGCGCTTCTTCAAGATAATGTTTCAGACTAGGATTTTCGCCCAACAACTTGAGAATTTCCCGTCTTTGTAATCTAATTGTCGCTAAGGGACTTCCAAAAAATAAAATATACAGTAGGGTGTGTTAGGCGAAAGCCGTAACGCACCGAGATATCTGGCGGTGCGTTACGCTGTCGCTAACGCACCCTACAAAATTGGATATTTTTTTAATTGGAAGTCCCTAACCAGCTACGACTTCGTTGCTTTGGTTGATATTCCCATTTGAGCAAATGTCCGATTAATATACTAAGACGATTTCTCAATTCTTGACATTCCTTTCTTCCCAAAGATTCAATTTCCTCAATTAAATTGGGCAAGTCAAGCTGGTTCCATTGGTGATGACGCAGAAGGTCAGCCTGTTGTTGAGTCCAACTGTAGAAGTCTGCTTCATAGAAGTTTTGCATCAGTTCTTTTGCCGATTTTCCGGTTTGTAGTGTCTACATAATTTAAGAATTCATAATTCATAATTATGTTTCAGATAAAGATTTAAACCTTATTTGAAACAGGACTGTCTGCATAAGTATCCGGTACAAACCCATTATAATTACGAATTACGTTAGCGTAGCGGGGCGTAGCCCATTACGAATTACGAATTAAAAAGTCACCACACTCCGAATTGATTCACCTTTGTGCATCAATTCAAAAGCATCATTAATTTGCTCAATGGGCATTACATGAGTAATCAAATCATCAATATTTATCTTACCTTCCATATACCAATCAACAATTTTCGGCACATCTGTACGTCCTCTAGCGCCCCCAAATGCTGAACCTTTCCAAACGCGCCCAGTTACTAATTGAAAAGGGCGAGTACTGATTTCCTGTCCAGCACCAGCAACACCAATAACCACACTAACGCCCCAACCCTTATGGCAGCATTCTAATGCTTGGCGCATAATTTTTACATTACCGATACATTCAAAACTGTAATCAGCACCGCCTTTAGTTAAATCAACCAGATAGGGAACTAAATCGCCCTCTACTTCTTGGGGATTGACAAAGTGCGTCATGCCAAACTTTTCTGCCAAGGCGCGTTTGCTGGGATTAATATCCACCCCGACAATCATATTTGCCCCTACCATCCGCGCCCCTTGGATGACATTTAAACCAATACCACCCAAGCCGAAAACCACGACATTTGCTCCTGGTTCCACCTTGGCAGTATTGATAACTGCACCAACACCAGTAGTCACACCACAGCCAATGTAACAAACCTTATCAAAGGGCGCGTCTTCCCGAATTTTTGCCAGAGCGATTTCCGGTAGCACCGTATAGTTGGCAAAGGTGGATGTACCCATATAATGATGAATCATCTGCCCATCGATGCTGAAGCGACTCGTGCCATTGGGCATAACACCGCGTGCTTGAGTTAGGCGAATAGCTTGACAGAGATTAGTTTTGAAACTCAAACAATATTCGCACTGACGGCATTCGGGAGTGTATAGGGGAATCACACGATCCCCTGGTTTCAAACTAGTGACACCAGCGCCTACCTCTACTACCACGCCAGCACCTTCATGTCCCAAAATTACCGGAAACAAACCTTCAGGATCGTCACCAGATAGGGTAAAAGCATCGGTATGGCAAACCCCACTGGCTTTTACCTCAACTAACACTTCCCCAGCTTGTGGCCCCGATAGTTGAACGGTTTCAATTGTTAATGGCTTACCTGCACCGTAAGCTACTGCTGCTTTAACTTGCAACGTCAGCCCCTCCTATATATTTATTTGACGTTCTCCCTAGTGCTGAAACACGAGGATTATTTCACTTGCACACATTGAGCGCATGATACACTTTTGTATCACTTCATCCCATTTAATCAGGACGATCGCCGCTATTAACCATAAATATCACTCTGTTAAAATTTCATTCTCTAGCTAGATTAGTAAAAGTTGGCAACAGCTGTTTTAGCAACGATGTAAACTTGATGTCAGCAGCAACCCCCAAATATTTTGTCCACCCTTCGATTAATACATTTTGTCACAGCTTATGAACCCTGCCCTAACTCAAATTGGCGCTCAAATGTCCAACCTGACTGGCGTAAGAGCAATCATGAAGGATATTATCGAGACTTTACGAGGGGGTGCAGGGCAGCAGTTTATTAATTTGAGTGCTGGTAATCCGTTGATTTTGCCAGAAGTAGAGCAGTTATGGCGAGATTGTACTGCACAGCTTTTGGCTAGCCCAGAATATGGTGAGGTAGTTTGCCGGTACGGCTCAAGTCAGGGCTATGCACCATTAATTGAAGCGATCGCTAACGATTTTAACAAACGCTACGGGTTAAACTTAAGCGATCGCAATATCCTCATCACCCCCGGTAGTCAAAGTCTCTACTTCTACGCTGTTAATAGCTTCGGTGGCTACACCCCTAGCGGCGAGTTAAAACAAATCGTTTTACCCCTCAGTCCTGACTACACAGGTTACGGCGGCATCTGCTTAGTTCCAAAAGCCTTAACTGCCTACAAACCAACTCTTGATATTGATGCAGCCGCCCACCGATTTAAATATCGCCCCGACTTCAGCCAACTGTCGATTACAGAAAATACAGGTTGTGTCCTCTTCTCTCGCCCCTGTAATCCTACTGGGAATGTCCTCACTGATGATGAGGTGAAGAAAATTGCTGCCCTGGCTGCGCCTTATAATTTGCCCGTGTTAATTGACTCGGCTTATGCGCCTCCCTTCCCAGCATTGAATTTTACCGAAATGACACCAGTGTTTGGTGATAATATCTTACACTGCATGAGTTTATCGAAAGCAGGATTACCAGGAGAAAGGCTTGGGATTGCCATTGGGGATGAAAAGTGGATTGAGGTGCTGGAGTGTTTCCAAGCAAATATGAGCCTCCATTCTTCACGTTACGGCCAAGCGATCGCAGCTTATGCAATTAATTCTGGTGCATTAGTAGAAATTTCTCACACTGTTATCCGTCCCTTTTACCAAAATAAATTTACCGTTTTAGAAACTAGCTTAGAACAAGCAATGCCCAAGGATTTACCTTGGTTCCTCCATCGCGGTGAAGGAGCAATTTTTGCTTGGTTGTGGTTAGAGGATTTACCCATCAGTGACTGGGAATTTTACCAACAATTAAAGCAAGTTGGTGTGATTATTGTTCCTGGAAGTACCTTCTTCCCTGGTTTAGAGGAAGAGTGGGCGCACAAGCACCAATGTTTCCGCATCAGCCTCACAGGTACGGATGAAGAGATAGCCACTGCTATGGAACGTTTAGCAAAAGTGGCTGAAGAAGCTTATAAAGGTGCGGCAGTGATTGCCTAGTACCGCAAGGCGGAATTAAATAATTCGTAATTCGTAATTCGTAATGGGCTACGCCCCGCTACGCTAACGTAATTCGTAATTCGTAATTAAAATGAATACAGCGTAAGCGTTTCATTGATTTGGAATGGTGGTTTATTTCCGCCGTGTTGTACTAGTAGGAAAAATGGAAATGAAACACGAAGAAGCTAATAAAGAGATTGGAGGCAGAGAAGCAGAGGGGCAGAGAAGCAGAGGGGCAGAGAAGCAGAGGGGCAAGAGAGTAGGAGGAAATTCAAAAATTCAAAATGCCCAATCCCCAATCCCC